>NZ_KI518070.1 GCF_000479045.1 Cetobacterium somerae ATCC BAA-474 | reverse complement strand
ACGGTGTGGAGCAGGGGAAAAGGTGGAGATAACTTCAAATCCTTACCTATTGCTATGTATAAATATTCGTGAAGTTGGTAGAACTCTACTGGCTTATTAAACATATATCAGGTTAGGGACTAGCCGTAGAGCGTGATTAATATATCTTAGATTACTGAGATACTTCCCACGAAGCCCCATCCTCTTTAGGGTGGGGTAGTTCACGAGAAAAAGCAATTGAAACGTATAAAGAACTATATAAAAAAGACATGAAAGTTGAAGTTATTCATGCAGGATTAGAGTGTGGGGCAATATCACAAAAGTACCCTAATATGGATATTATAAGTATAGGGCCTAATATTAAAGAGGTTCATACTCCTAATGAATATCTAGATATATCATCTACTGAAAAAATTTATAATTATCTAAAAAAATTAATAAATAATTTGTTAAAGTATTGAAAAAATAAGAGAAGAAAAATTTTCTTTATAATAATTAAAAATTTCAAAGCTAGATAGCATATTAATTTTGATTTAAATTTTTTAAAGGAAAAGTCTTATTAAAATAGAAACTAATAATAATTTATTTTTTATTTTAAAAGGAGGAGTAAAATGGCATATAGAATAAATAAAGATGAATGTATAGGGTGTGGAGCTTGCGAAGCTGTTTGTCCAGTATCATGTATATCTGAAGTTGAAGATGGAAAAAGAGAAATAAACGAAAATGATTGTATAGATTGTGGATCATGTGCTTCAGTATGTCCAGTATCTTGTATATCACAAATATAGTTAAAAATATGTAAAAGTTTATATCTATTGAGAGATGATTTTAAGTCATCTCTTTTTTTGTATAAGGAGCAGGACTTATATATTTTATATAATTATTTTAAAAGAAATTGTACTATAATTTTGTATAACCTAGCGACATAAATGACTTGCAAAAGAAATATACCTGAAAGGAGGTGAAACTATGCTAGGTGTAGCTCTGTTATTTGTAGGAATAGTTTTAATTAGTAATGGAATGTGCAGACTTTACAATGTAGATGGTAAAGCTCAATCTGTGATGAACATATTTACTGGGGGAATAACCCTTATATTAAATGTTGTTTCTATAACAAGAGGTGATTATTATAGTGGAGCAACAGGATTACTTTTTACTTTTACGTACTTGTATGTAGCTATAAATGGAATTTTTAATTTAAATCCTATTCCTTATGGATGGTTCAGTTTGTTTGTAGCCATAAACACATTACCAGCTGGATATCTATCTTTGAAATCAGATTGGAGAATGAGTGTTATCTGGTGGCTTTGGGGTGTTCTGTGGCTAACAGGTTGGATAGAAACAGTTCCTAAAAAAAATTTAGGAAAATTTACACCTGTACTGGCAGTTTTTGAAGGAATTGTTACAGCTTGGATTCCAGGATTTCTAATGTTGATTGACATGTGGTAGAGTTTCTAATTTATTAAAATGAGGTGATAAATATATGTATTTAACAACGAGAGAGAAAGAAAAGTTAATGATTAGTGTTGCAGCCGAAGTTGCTAGAAAAAGAAAAAATAGAGGAGTTAAATTAAATTATCCTGAAACAATAGCGTATATTTCTGATGAAATAATAGAGGGTGCAAGAGATGGGAAAAGTGTGGAAGAGTTAATGTCTTACGGGCAAACACTATTAAAAAAAGAGGATGTAATGGAAGGAATAGCTGAAATGATTCCAATAATTCAAGTTGAAGCAACATTTAGAGATGGAACTAAGCTTGTAACTGTACACAATCCAATTCAATAGCTTTTAATTAAAAAAAGGAGGATATACTTATGATTCCAGGTGAATATATATTAGGTAAAGATAAAATAGTTTGTAATAAAGATCATGAAGCGATAGAAATTGAAGTAGTTAATAATGGAGATAGAGCTGTACAAGTTGGATCTCATTTCCATTTTTATGAGGCTAATTGTGGTTTAGAATTTGATAGAGAAAAAACTAGAGGAAAAAGATTAGATATTCCGTCTGGAACTGCAGTTAGATTTGAACCAGGAGATAAAAAAGTTGTAAAGCTAATTGATTTTAGTGGTAGAAGAAGAGTTTTTGGATTTAATAATAAAGTTGAAGGATATTTAGACTAGGAGGTTCAGATTATGAGTTTTGAGATGGATAGAAAAAAATATTCAGATATGTTTGGTCCTACAACAGGAGATAGTATAAGACTTGGAGATACCAATTTGTTTGCAAGAGTAGAGAAAGATTTAACTGTATATGGAGAGGAATCAAAATTTGGAGGAGGAAAAACTCTAAGAGACGGAATGGGATTAAATCCTATAGAAACTAGAGAAGGAAATCCTTTAGTTGTAGATACAATAATAAATAGTGTTGTAATAATAGATTACACTGGAG
The DNA here is from genome assembly GCF_000479045.1 of Cetobacterium somerae ATCC BAA-474. Lineage (NCBI taxonomy): Bacteria > Fusobacteriati > Fusobacteriota > Fusobacteriia > Fusobacteriales > Fusobacteriaceae > Cetobacterium > Cetobacterium somerae. The sequence goes on along the minus strand of NZ_KI518070.1, from coordinate 9,313 downwards.
TATATAAAGCAGATATAGGAATTAGAGATGGAAAGATAATTGCTATTGGAAAAGGTGGAAACCCAGATTTAATGGATAATATAGATTTTGTTGTAGGAGCAAGTACAGAATCTATAGCAGGAGAAGGACTTATAGTAACTGCTGGTGGAATTGATACACATGTACATCTGATTACTCCAGATATAGTTCATGCAGCTTTAGATAATGGAATAACAACTATAATTGCTGGTGGAACTGGACCTGCAGATGGAACACGTTCTGCAACAGCTACTCCAGGAGCTTGGCATATAGAAAGACTTTTAGAAGCTCATGACGATTTACCTATAAATATTGGGATTTTAGGTAAAGGAGCTGGTGATAACGAAAGAGTTATAGCAGAGCAAATAGAAGCAGGAGCTGTTGGATTAAAAATCCATGAGGATTGGGGAGCAACACAAGCAGGAATAGACTACACTTTAAGAGCTGCAGATAAATATGATGTTCAAGTTGCAATACACACAGATTCACTTAATGAAGGTGGATTTGTTGAACATACATTAAATGCAATAGCAGGAAGAACAATACATACTTACCACACTGAGGGTGCAGGAGGAGGACATGCTCCAGATATAATGGTAATGGCAAGTCATTTAAACGTATTACCATCATCAACAAGTCCGACAAATCCATATGGAAAAAATAGTGTTCCAGAAGAACTTGATATGTTAATGGTTTGTCATCACTTAGATCCAAAAATTCCAGAAGACGTGGCTTTTGCAGATTCAAGAATAAGAAAACAAACAATAGCAGCAGAAGATGTACTACATGATATGGGTGTTATAAGTATGATGAGTTCAGATACTATGGCCATGGGAAGAATAGGAGAAGTAAATATGAAAACATGGCAATTAGCTGACAAAATGAAAAAACAACGTGGACCACTAGAAGGAGATAGCGAATATTCAGACAATACTAGAATAAAAAGATTCGTAGCTAAATATACAATAAATCCTGCTATAGTTTCAGGAATAAGTAAGCATATTGGTTCAGTAGAAGTTGGAAAATTTGCAGATTTAGTTTTATGGGAACCAAAAATGTTTGGAACAAAACCAATGATGATATTAAAATGTGGAACAATTTCTTATGGAGTAATGGGAGATGCAAGTTCAAGTTTACCAACAACAGAACCAAGATTAGTTCGTGAATTATATGGAGCTAAAGGAAAAGCTCTACATCACTCTCATATTACTTTTGTTTCTAAGTATGCTTACGAACATGGAGTAAAAGAAAAATTAGGATTAGAAAAAATTGTTTTACCAGTTGAAAATTTAAGAAATCTTACAAAAAAAGATATGATATTCAATGCTGAATTGCCAGATATAAAAATTGACCCACAAACATATGAAGTAACAATAAATGGTGAACTAATAACTTGTGATCCACTTGAAGAGTTCGCATTAGCACAAAGATACTATTTATATTAATATAGAAAATCAGACGAGAGATTATTCTCTCGTCTGAAATTTATATCTTCATTATACGAGGAGGGAATATGTTATTTGAAAAAGTTTTGGGAAACATAAAAGATATTAAGAATAAAGAAAGTTATGAAGTGGAAAAAATAATTATAAAAAGTGATGATTTAGAAAAGAAAATTTTAAGAGTTGAGTCTGTAAATGGAAATGAATATGGAATTAGTTTAAAAGAGAGCGGAGATAAATTAGAAAATGGATCAATATTATATGATGATGGATCAAAAATAATCTTTATAGAAACAGATTTAGAAAAAGTTTTAGTTATTTCACCAAAAGATATGAATCAAATGGGAGAGATTGCTCATTTTTTAGGAAATATGCATACACCTATAAAGGTAGAGAATGGAAAAATCTACCTACATTACGATAAATATTTAGATAACACATTAAAAGAAAAAAAATGTCCTTTTGATATAGAGTATTTAAAATTCAAAAAAGCCTTAAGACATATTGAGCATAGTCATGGGCATCATGGACATAGTCATGACTAATATTAATGAAAAATCAATTACAACTTGGCAATTATTGAATATATTACAAGTTTGTGATTCGGCCTTTCCAATTGGCTCTTTTAATCATTCATATGGAATGGAAACTTATCTAAGAGAAAATGTTATATGTGATGCTCACACATTTAATAGATGGCTAACAATGTTTTTTGAAAATCAATATCTATATAATGAAGGATTAGCAATAAAATTGATTTATGAAAAATTAAAGAAAAATGAAAAAAATGAAGTTTGGGATATAGATCAACTTCTAACAGTACAAAATGTAGCTATGGAAAGTAGAGAGGGAGCAAAATTAGTAGCTTATAGAAAATTAGATGTTGTATTAGAACTTTTTGAGATAGATTTATTGAAAGAATATAAAAAAAGAATAGAAGAAAATAGAAGTTTTGGAAATCCAGCAGTTGTTTTTGCAATTTTAATGTATTATTTAAATGTAGAGAAAGATGTGGCAATTGTCGCTTATGGTTATAGTGTTGCCTCAACCTTAGTTCAAAGTGCTGTTAGAGCAATTCCATTAGGTCAAAAAGATGGACAAAGAGTATTACAAAACTCTCTTTCAACATTGGAGAGTGTAAGAGAAGAGATAAATAAATTATCAATAGATGATTTAGGATATAATATACCTGGATTTGAAATATCTCAAATGAATCACGAAATATTAACATTTAGATTATTTATGTCATAGTAAAAATAATGGGAGTGTGATTATATATGAAACCAGTTGTAATAGGAGTTGGTGGACCTGTAGGAGCAGGAAAAACTTTATTAGTTGAAAGAGTTACTAGAAGATTAAATGATGAATATGAAATGGGTGTAATAACAAATGATATATATACAAAAGAGGATGCCAAATTCATGGCTGAAAATTCAGTTTTAGATAAAAATAGAATAATAGGAGTAGAAACTGGTGGATGTCCACATACAGCTATTAGAGAGGATGCTTCAATGAATTTTGCCGCTCTTGATAAAATGAAAAAAAGTTTTCCTGAATTAGATATAATTTTTTTAGAAAGTGGCGGAGATAATCTAGCAGCAACATTTAGTCCAGATTTAGTAGACTTTTCAATATATATAATAGATGTTGCTCAAGGAGAAAAAATTCCAAGAAAAGCAGGACAAGGTATGATAAAGAGTGATTTATTTATAATTAATAAAATAGATTTAGCACCATATGTTGGAGCAAATTTAAAAGTTATGGAAGAGGATACTCTTCATTTTAGAGATAAAGGAACATTTATTTTTACAAATCTAAAAACAGATGAAGGAGTAGAAGAAGTAATAAAATGGATTAAGAAAAACTGTTTATTAGAAGGATTAAGATAGTTATGGATAGATGTGATGGAAAACTTGAGATTGTATTAGAAAATCATAATCTAAGAAATGAAACAATTATAAAAAAAATTTATCATGAAGGTGTTTTTAAAGTTTCTCCTACAATACATTTAGATAATGAAAAAGTTCCATGCTATTTTTTAATGCATATGGGTGGAGGATATCTAGAGGGAGAACATTGTTATAATGATATACATTTAAAAGAAAATACGAGAAGTATAATAACCACTCAGACACCAACTATAATTTATAAATGTTTAAATAATATTCCAGCTAAACAATTTTCAAAAATACGTTTAGAAAAAAATAGTGTATTAGAATACATTATGGATAATACAATATTATTTAAAGATGCTAATTTTGAACAAGAAACAGATATATATTTAGACTCAACCTCAACTTTAATTTTAGCTGAAGGAATAACGGCTGGATGGTCATCTGATGGGAAACCATTTCAATACAAGTTAGCTAAAATGAAAAATAGAATTTACTTAGATGATAAATTGGTTTTATTAGATAAATTGCTATTATCACCAGAAAAAAGTGATTTATTTTCAATGGGGCATTTTGAAAACTATTTAAATTATGGAACCGCAATTATAATAGATTCAAAAATAGATTTAGATTTTGTAGAAAATATGAGGATATATTTACAAGAGTATGATGTAGACGTGAAATATGGAGTATCAAAATTAGAGATACCTGGAGTTGTAGTGAGAGCTTTAGGAAATTTAACACAAGATATTCAAAAGATTATTTATGGAGCTACAAATTATTCAAGAGAAAAGTTGTTAGGCTCTTGTAAGTTAGACTTAAGAAAACAATAGAGAATATAAAAGCCATGATTTTTTTATCATGGCTTTTTGTTATTTTGTTCAATAAGATCTTTTAAAGAGATTTCTTTAGTACAAATTTTATTAATTAAAGGTTGTGAATGACTTATTATAACAATCCCAATATTTTCTTTTTTACAAAACTCTAAAATAACTTGCCATATTTGGCTTTGAGTAATTAAATCAAACATAGTTGTAATCTCATCAGCTAGTAAAAACTTAGTTTTTTTATTTAAAACACGTGCTATACAAAATCTTTGAAGCTCTCCTCCAGAAAGTTCCCTAGGAAAACGATTAAGCCACTTTTCTTGAATTCCTAAATCTTTTAAAAGTTTATCATTGATTTCTCCAGATTCTTTTAAAATCTGTTTCATTTTGAGTCTAGGATTAAGAACTTGTTCTGGGTGTTGCCATATCATCTGAATAGGACAATAACCTTTAAACTTGTTTAGAGGTGTATCATCCAAGAGAACAGAGCCATTATTAGGTAATTCATATCCAGAAAGTATTTTGCATAGAGTAGTTTTACCAAATCCACTAGGAGCAGTAATAGCTATTCTTTCACCACTTTTAATACTAAAATTTAAATTTTCAAAAATATTTTTTCCATTAGGAACATGACTATAAGAAATATCATTTGCAATTAAGAGCATTTTTATCCTCCTTTTCTAAAAGGCATCTCACAAAACCAGAGTTTGTTTTTTTCCAAGGAATATCACACAAACAACTAGAATTAGCATGAGAACAGTTATTATAGAAGGAACATCCTTTCTTTTTAGAGTTTTGTAAAGAATTATCTAAAGAGAAAGAGTGAAAGCCATTTTGTGGCATAGCATGAAATAGCGCTTTTGTATAAGGATGATTAAGATTGTCCACTGAAGAAAAATCATCAGTAGAAATATCTTCGATAGTGACACCATTATAGAAAACAACAATTCTATTAGCTATTTTTAATGCCATATCTAAATCATGGGTAATTATTAATATTCCCATGCCTTCATTTGCAAGTTCTTGAAAATGCTCTGCAATATGATTTAAAGTTCTTGGATCAAGTCCTGGAGTTGGTTCATCTGCTAAAATAAGTTTTGGAGAGCTATAAACAGCTGTAGAAATAAGCACTCTACGAATCATTCCACCAGAAAGTTGAAAGGGATACATATTAGCAACTTTTTCATCTAATCTATATTTTTTTAGAATCTCTAGACATCTTTCTTTTGCTTTTTTGCTGTTATCTCCTTTTCTAATTTGAGATCCAATTTTTATTAAAGGATTTAAATAAGATACACTTTGAGGAACCAAAGCAATATTTTTACCACGTTCCTCTTTCTTTTTTTCTTCTGTTAAAAGATTGTCACAAAAATAGATATCACCTTTAAGGTTAGCATTATATGGCAAAATTCCTAAAATACTATGAGCTAATAAACTTTTGCCAGATCCACTAGCACCAACGATAGCAACAATTTCTTTTTCGTGTACAGAAACATTTAAATTATGGATAGTTTGTAAGGTCTCTTTTTTTAAACCGTTATATTGAGTAAAAGAGATAGATAAATCTTTGACTTTAAGTATCTCTTTATTAAAAGTTTCATCCATATATCCTCCTACTTATGAATTTGATTAACATTAAAAATTTTACTTAAATTATGTCCTGCATAGTCAAATAAAACAACGATTAAAACTAAAAAAATTCCAGGAAAAAGACCAAGCCACCATTTACCAGTAGAAAGATATCTCATACTTTCTGATAAAATAATACCAATAGCAGGTTGTTCAGGAGCAAGGCCAAATCCTAAAAAAGTAATACTAGCTTCATGAAGTATTGCATGGGGAAATAGTAAAATAAGGCCCAATAAAAACTGTGGGAGAAGATGTGGAATCATATGATTTTTAACAATATGAAACCTACTAATTCCAAGTTTTTGAGATGCTGATATATAGTCACTATTTTTTAGAGAAAGAACTTCACTTCGAATAACTCTAGCAAGACTAGGCCAATGAGTTAAGGTAACACCAGTAATAACACCTAAAAATCCTTTTCCACATGCAAAAGAGATTAAGATTAATAAAAGAATATGAGGAATACCCATAATTAAATCAATTAACCAAGTAACAATTCCGTCTGCTGTTTTGCCACCAAATGCAGCAATAGTACCTAAGGATAAAGCAATAATAGAACTAATGCCAGCAGTTATAAGTCCTATTCTAATGCTCATTGATAAACCAGAGAGTGTTCGATTAAACATATCTCGTCCCATCCAGTCCGTTCCAAAAATATGTTCAGAGTTAGGAGAGATATTAGTCTGAGTAAAATCAACTTTTAAAGAATTTTCTGAAAAATACCAACCTAAAAGAGTGACTCCAAATAAAAAGATAAATGTAAAACTAAGCATGAAAATATCTTTTTGTTTGTTATTTACTTTAGTTAACATTTAATCACTCCTTTTTCTTTTTTATTCCTATTCTAGGATCAATTATTTCGTATAATAAATTTGCAATTAAGTTTCCTAAAAAAACAATTGTAGCAGTAACAACTGTTATTGCTAATAAAAGAGGTACATCTCCTCCAAGTCCAGCTTTAACAGTAGCTTGACCAAGTCCAGGATATGAAAAGACTGTCTCAATTAAAACAGAACCGCCAAAGATTTCACTTATAGATACAAATTGCAAAGTTATAGCAGGTAAAAGAATATTTCTAATACTATGTCTAAAAATTATACTAAAAGTATTCTCTCCACGAGCTTTAGCAAACAAAATATAGTCGCTATCTAAAACTTCAATCATTTTTTCTCGTGTATGCAAAATTATAGCAGATGAATTAATAAAAATAAGTGTAACAATAGGCAAGATAGCATGATGAATTCTATCTTTAAAAGTTACATTGGAAAAATCAACGCCTATAGGAACGCTCATTCCAATTGGAAAAATATCTAACCAAACTGAAAAAATAATAAGTAAAAGTAAAGCAAACCAAAAAGATGGAATGCTAGCTGATATTAAAGCATATTTATGAATAATATGATCTATAAATGTTTTTCTTTTAAATCCAGCTAAAACCCCTAAGAAAAATCCTAAAAAACCAGATAAAATCCAAGCTATTCCCATTAACCATAAGGAGCTAGATAGTCTTTCTTGAAGAATTTGAATAACAGGCCTTCTATATAAAAGTGAAATATTCATATCTCCTTTTAGAAAATCTTTAATCCAAGATATATAACGTTCAGTTAGAGGAGCATTGACTCCCCAATAATCTTGAATTTTTTTTAGTTGTTCGGGAGACATGGACCCCTTAATAGTTTGACCTAAATTCATTTGTATAGGATCAAGAGGAGATAGTGAAACTAAAACAAAAGAAACAACACTAACACAGAAGATTAAAAAAATAGCTCTAACTATTTGCTTGATAATAGAGGTAGAAATCTTCATCACTCATTACTCCAAGACCATTGGTCAATATTATTAACAATAGACCAACCATGTCCATGAGGGTGTATTTTTTGCTCTGCAACATTAAGGTTGTTTTTAACCCAATATAGATGATCAATATTAACTAGCCATATCCATGGAATATCGTTAGAAACTTTTTCTTGAGATTTTTTCCATAATTCAAAAGACTTAGATAAATCATTAGTAGCAAGAGCTTTATCCATTAATTCATCGACTTTTTTATTAGAATATGGAGAGTAAGCTGCTAAATTACTATTTGGTGCTGTGTGATATATATTGTACATCTCCATAGGAGTGTGCGCTCCCCAACCCCATACAAGTGGTTCAGACTGAGCTCTAGTATAGGCAGTATCCCAACCAACACCTTCAAAAGTAACAGCTATTCCTAGTTCTTTTAATTGATTTGATGTTTCAGCGGCTAATGCTTGTCTCACCGAGTCATTTGCAGGATATAGAAGATTAAATTTCGCAGGAACACCATTTTTTTCTCGAATACCATTTTTCCCAATTTTCCAACCAGCATTTTCTAAAATTGCTTTTGCTTTTTCAGGATTATAAACAACAATAGTTTCATCATTAAACCAAGGCATTTTATCAGCAACACTATAAGCAGGAGTTCCATAACCTTTTAGAATATATTTTATTAAACGTTCTCTATCCAAGCCGATATTAATAGCTTGACGAATAGCTAAATCGCTAGTTACATCATTTCCAATACTTCCATTTTTGGGGATAGTAGGTAGATTAAATGTACGATTGTCAACTGAATGAGCAGCGAGGATATTATAATTTTTTATTTTTTCTTGTGAAAGAGAAGGTGTTGTGTATGCTACGTCAACTTTATTAGCTTTAGCTGCAGCAAAAGCAGCATCTTCACTCATGAACAAAACAACAACATTTTCAATATTTGGAGTTTTTCCATAGTAATTAGGATTTGCTTTTAAAATAACCTGCTGACCTTTATCCCATTGCTGTAAAATATATCTACCAGAACCAATAGGATTTTGACCATAATTCTCATTATAAGCATGTTTAGGTACTATCCCAACATTAGCCATACTGTAAGGCCAAATAGAATATGGTTTATTCATATAAAAAATAACAGTTTTATTATCTTTAGCTTCAGCTTTATCTAACATAGTAAAATCGTTAACTGTACTTAGTTCTTTAACTTTATTATAAGTAAAGGCTACATCTTCTGCTGTTAAAGGTTTTCCGTCAGTAAAAAAAACATCATCTCTAATTGTGACAATCCACTGAAGTCCATCTTCTGAAGTCTTTATATCAGTTGCTAAATCATAAGCAATTTTTAAATCTTGAGTTGTTGTTGTTAGTGTACTTTGAATAAGGGGTTCGTGAACATGTTCTCCAGCACCCCATCCAAAAGCAGGGTCAAATCCACTTTCAGGTTCTGAAGTATTTCCCATAGCAACTATAACAGTGTTATCTTGTGCATTTGCTTCTAAAACACTAGATACACTAAATAATATAAAAGTAATGGTAAAAAGTTTATAAAACCTCTTTTTTAACATGTTATCATCCTCCCAAAATAAAAATATAAATCTCACAGAAAGTATACAAATAGTAAGATTAATTTCTTTCATTTTTTTAGTAATTTTAATTACTAAAGGAGAAACTAGTATAGTAGGTTATCTAAAAAAATAATAAAAGAAAACTA
>NZ_KI518069.1 GCF_000479045.1 Cetobacterium somerae ATCC BAA-474 | reverse complement strand
ATTTAATTTATTTTTTTAATATTTTAATAATAAATAAAAAATTATTCAGCGACCACTATAAATCTTTTAAATCTTCCCTTTGTAACAACACACCTATCAATTATTTTAAATCCAGCCTTAGCTATCATTGAATCATGTTCTTCAAAAGAGATTAAAATTATTTTATTTGAAATTCTTCGAGCGGTATTAATTATATCTTGTTGTTCATCTTCAGAAGTATGACTAAAAAGACCATAGGGAATATCAATTATAGAACTATCATACTTCTTTTTTATGTTGTGCATATCGTCATTTACAACGATGGGTTGAAATCCATAAAATTCTAAATTAATATTTGCATTTTTAGCAATATGTTTATTAATTTCATAACCCTCTATCTGATAACCAGCATCTAGTGCTTCAACTATTGTAGTTCCAACTCCACAACAAGGGTCTATAATAGTCTTTTCCTTTAAACCATTGTTAGCAATATTAACAACAGCTTTAGCAACTTTAACACCTAATGAATTAGAATAAGAACAAGGTTTATTATCATGAGCATGCCATTCATAGTTATTTTTATTATCGATACCAAACAACCATTTACCGTCAACTTTAGTTACACCAAAATTAAATTCAGGATTTTTAAAATTGTGAGTACCTATAATATTCATAGAAAGTTTTTTTATTAAATCTAATCTTTCTTCATAAGAAATATTATTGTTATTATTTAATCTTACATACTCTAGTTTAAAATTATCATAAACTGTTGTATCTTTATTTATTTCAGCTAAAAGTTCTTCTATAGTATCTTTCTCGTGGATAATATCTAGACGAGTCTTTATAAAAGGGCTATTAGATGGATTAAATTCTATATTTGAAAATAAAGTTTTTTCATCGGGTATTTTTCCAAAAACAGCTCTCATTTCCAATAGACAAAGTTCTTCTTCAAATGTTGGATAATTGACTATATACATATACTTTAAAATTTGGTTCATATTTCACATTCCTTCTAAATTTATTTTTATCTTCTTCAAATCCTTAATAATTATATTTAAAATTTGTTTTGTTAAATAGATACAAATATTTTATTCTAATTACCACAGTTAGTCCATAAATATTTTACTTAAAAATGAAATTAAATAAAATTATAAGATTAAAAAAAGTCCAGTATTTACTGAACTTTTTTTCAATCATAAAGATAGTTATTATTTTGCTTTTAAAATAGATTTTTTATAAATTTTCATTTCGTTTGTAAGGGTAAATAGAAGAATCAGTCCACCACCTAATAATTGAGTTTGAGTTATAGATTCTCCCATCCACAAAATAGATATTAAAATTGCAAAAAGTGGATCTAAATAACTAAGTACTGATACTTCTTGTCCACTTAATTCTGAGAGTGATGAAAAATATAAAACATATACTATTCCAGTATGCACTATTCCAACAATAAGAAGATTTATTAATCCTAGATTATCAAGCTGTGATATATGAAATCCTTCAGTACCAAAAACATAAGGGAATAGAACCATAACTGCTGCAGCAAGTTGAAAGATAGTTCTTGTTATTCCGTCGATGCCTTTCATAGATTTATTTAATAAAATTACTGTAGCATAAAGAACGGCTGCTCCTAGGCCAAATAGAATTCCAGTCATATCACTTTTTCCACCACTGCTAACTCCTATTATAAGTATCAGACCTATTGTAGATCCTATAAAACATATTATTTGTTTAAGAGTAAGTTTTTCTCTAAAAAAGAGAGTACTCATTATAACAACGACAACAGGAGCAAAGTAATAACAAAGGGTTGCTAGAGCGATACTTGTGTAGTTGTAGGCTTCAAAAAGTAATATCCAGTTAAACCCCATCGCTCCTCCAGAAAAAAATAATTTCCAAAGATTATTTTTAATAGTAGAAACTTGAGAAATTTTTTTATTGAACAATATAAATACTGCAAGAACCATTAGAGCTATAATGGCTCTATATAAAGCTATTTCACTGGAAACAAGGCCTATATTTTTAATAAAAGGTCCTAAGGTTCCAAAGGTTATCATTGTAATAATTATTTTCAATTTAGCATTCACTGTTTACCCCCATTTTTTCATTTTTTAAATATTTAATTCGTTTTTTAAAATATCAATAGCTATTTCTTGTCGTTGAGGAAGCTGTGAAGAATCTTTAATATCCATATTTAAGGCAAAAATATAAAGTTTTTCCTTTTGTTCAACCCAACCTACAAACCACCCTAAGGTAGGATTCATATTTTTATTTAAGTTTCTTGTCGCCCAACCTGTTTTACCATACAATGTCCAATCATCACCAGTATCCAATTTAATAATTTCTACAACAGAGTCTTGGATATTTTTTGAATAATTAAGTTCACGTTTAGCTAGTTTTTCTAAAAAAATATCTGTTCAATAGCACTTATTTTTAATGGACCTCTTAGCCAAAAAGTTGTAAGATTCTTTCCAATATTTTTATTACCATAATCCATTTTAGAAATATTCTCTTGCATTCTAACTACTCCAATTTTTTGAGCTAACTGTTGATATGCAGGTAAGTGAGATAATTTCATAGCTTCTCTAAGAGATACATCTTTTTCCCATGATTTATTCCATAACTTATTTCCATTATGTTTATAAGCAATGGTATCTACATCTTTAACTACTCCTAAAGAAAGGCCTATTAGAGTATTTGGAATTTTAAAAGTAGAAGCAGGTTGGTATTGAGTAAATGCACGAGTTTCGTTATGTCCAATCAAAGTTTCATTTTGAACATCATAAAGAACAAAAGTACCGTTGATATTATTTTTTTTTAAAAAATTTGAAATTCTATTATTTTCTTCAAATTCAGCTCCATAGAGTGGATTTAATAATAGAATTAAAATTCCACCTATAAGATAAATATATTTCATAAAACTCTCCTTTAAATATTTTTTAGATTAATTATTCTATTTTTCTCTGT
>NZ_KI518068.1 GCF_000479045.1 Cetobacterium somerae ATCC BAA-474 | reverse complement strand
AGTTAATGTAAAATCCATTTATTTCCTCCTAATATATTTTATTGAACATTTTTTACTATTATTGCAGTCCCCATTCCTCCACCGATACAAAGACTTGCTAAACCATATTCAGACTTTCTTTTTTTCATTTCATGTACAAGGGTAGTTAGTATTCTAGCTCCACTAGCACCAACAGGGTGTCCTAAAGCAATTGCTCCACCGTTAACATTAGTTTTATCGTTAAACCAAGCAGGGTCTATTGAATACATTTCACAAAGCTCCTTCATAACTCCAAGAGATTGAACTGCAAAAGCTTCATTAAGTTCTAAGATATCCATATCTTTTAATTTCATTCCAGTTTTATCTAAAACATTTTTTATAGCTGGAACAGGTCCAAGTCCCATAACTAAAGGATCAACTCCTCCTTGTCCAACTCCAACAATCTCAACTAAAGGAGTTAAGTTATATTTTTTAACAGCTGATTCAGAAGCTATAAGTAAAATTGCAGCTCCATCATTTATACCAGAAGCGTTTCCAGCTGTAACAGAACCATCTTTTTTAAATGCAGGTCTAAGTTGAGAAAGTTTTTCTAAAGATGTTTTTCTATTTGGATATTCATCTGTATCAACAACTATTGTTTCTTTTCTATCCTTTACTTCAATAGGAACAATCTCATCTTTGAAACGTCCACTATCAATTGCAGCAATCGCCTTTTGTTGAGACTCTATAGAAAATTGATCTTGTTCTTCTCTAGAGATATTATGCTTTTCAGCTATATTTTCAGCAGTTATTCCCATGTGAACTCCATGGAAAGCATCTGTTAAAGCATCTAAAATCATATGATCTTTAGCTAAAGAATCTCCCATTTTAATTCCTGTTCTAATGTTGTGGTTAAGTAGATGTGGAGCTTGTGACATAGATTCAGTTCCACCTGCTAAAATAAGAGAAGCTTCACCAGATTTTATAATTTGATATGCTAACATAACAGCTTTCATTCCACTTCCACAGATAATATTTAAAGAGTAAGCTGGAACTGAGTAAGGAACCCCACCCCTAACAGCTGATTGTCTTCCAACTCCTTGAGCATGTCCAGCAGATAAAACATTTCCAACAATAACTTCATCTAAGTTATTAGGGTCAACTTTAGTTTCTTCAAGAATATTTTTTATAACTTCTCCCGCTAAATGACTTGGAGATACTTTGTTTAAAGAACCTAAAAAAGATCCAATGGGAGTTCTTTTTGCAGCTACAATATAGATTTTTTCCATTTATTTAAAAACCTCCTAGTAAATTTATACTTCCATAACTTTTAAATCTTCATCAATAATTAAAGTAGCTTCAGTAGATTTTTCAATATCCTCAATAGATGAGTATGGACTAAGTTCTTTTAAAATAATACCTTTATCAGTAACTTCCATAACACCTTTTTCTGTAATAATCATATTAACTTCACTAGCAGCTGTAAGAGGTAACGTACAGTTTTTTAAGATTTTTGGAGCTCCCTTAGCTGTATGCTCCATAGCAATAATAACTTTTTTAGCTCCTACAACTAAATCCATAGCTCCCCCCATTCCAGGAACCATTTTCCCAGGAACCATCCAGTTTGCTAGATTTCCTTTTTCATCAACTTGTAAAGCTCCTAAAACAGTGGCATCTACATGCCCACCACGAATGATTCCAAATGATGTGAAGCTATCAAAGAAACATCCTCCAGGAGCAATAGTAACTAATGACCCCCCTGCATTAGATATTCTACAATCCTCTTCAGCTTCACAAGGAGTAGGCCCCATACCAATTAAACCATTTTCAGATTGTAGTGCAACATATATAGAATCTGGGATATAGTTAGCAACTTCTGTAGGTAATCCAATTCCTAAATTAACTACATCTCCATCTTTAAATTCTTTAGCAACTCTTCTAGCTATAATCTCTCTAACTCTTTCTTTTGTAAGTTCCATTTATCTTCCTCCCTTAACGATATAGTCCACAAATATTCCTGGAATAACCACTTCGTTAGGATCTAAACATCCATCAATAATCTCTTCAGCTTCAACAATTACTGTATCAGCAGCAGTAGCCATTATAGTATTAAAGTTTCTAGTTGAACCGTGAAATGATACGTTTCCAAAAGAATCAACTTTTGTTCCGTAAATAAGTGCTACATCAGCTCTTAATGGTTTTTCAAGAAGATATTTCTTTCCATCGACTTCAATAACCTCTTTTCCCTCTTGAACAACAGTTCCAATTCCAGTTGGAGTTAAAATTCCACCAAGTCCAGCACCAGCAGCTCTAATTCTTTCAGCAAGAGTTCCTTGAGGAACTAGAACAACTTCCATTTCACCACTATGCATCTGCTTACCAGTTTCAGGGTTAGTACCAATATGAGATACAATAGCTTTTTTAATTCTTTTGTTAACAACAAGCTTTCCTCTTTCAAAATCTGGAAAACTTGTGTCATTGGCAATAAGAGTTAAGTCCTTAGTACCATTTTCCAATAATTTTTCGATAACCTCCTTAGGAGAGCCACACTTTAAAAAACCTCCAGTCATAAGAGATGAACCGTCTTTAATAAGTGATGCTGCAAAATCAACAGAGACCAATTTTTTCATAACTTCACTCCTTTGTTTAAGTTAGCAAGTACATACTTGCCTATTTTCAGTATGAATATATACCTCATACAGAAAGTAAATGTCAATAGTGAAATAAAAAATATTTTTTTCGAACACAAAAAAGGTGTTACAAACATATAATTAGAGAGAGTTTTTTAAAATAAAAAAATATTTTTATTTTTCCAAAAAATATTTGACAAAAGAGTCAAAAGTAAGGTATATATTGGGATAACATTTAAAAATATGGGCAGAACTGGAGGAATGATGAAAACACGGGATAAAATTTTAGATTGTGCACAAAGACTCTTTTCAGAAGAGGGATTTGATAAAGTTTCAACAAAACGTATTGCCAAGGAAGCAGAGTGTAACGAAGTTACTATTTTTAGATTGTTTGGAACTAAAAATAGAGTTTTAGAGGAGATAATAAATAAATTTGTAGAGGAGAGTAAAATTATTCGTTCTTTACATGAAAGTTTAACGGGAGAGTTAGAACAAGATATAGCTAAAAGCATACTACTTTATCAAAATTTCTTACATCAACATGAGATAATTTTTAGACTTCAACTAAAATTGTCAGATAGTGAGAATCAAAAATTTCTTAGAACAATTGATTTTAAAAACTACTTAGTAGACCATTTTATTGGAGTTTTTCACGAACACAAAATTCATTACTCTCCTGAAACTTTTGTAAACGATATGTTAAGTAGTGTAATGGGTAGTTTTCTTTTAAAAATTTTAACGCAGGGAAAATTCACAGGAGAAAGGGATGGGCATTTTTTAAGTGAAAAAATTAAATTTTATCAAAATTCAATTAATCAATATAAAAAAACTGAGTAAAGAAAAGTAAAAAAGAGAAAACCCTAAAAGCAGGTTTTCTCTTTTTTATTAGTATTTATAGAATCCTTCACCAGATTTTCTTCCAAGTTTTCCAGCTCTAACCATTTTCTTTAAAAGTGAGTGAGCTCTATATTTAGGGTCTCCAAACTCTGTAGCTAAAACATCCATAATTGCTAAAACAACATCAAGTCCAACTAAATCTCCTAAAGCTAGTGGTCCAATTGGGTGATTAGCACCATATTTCATAGCATTATCAATATCTTCAGCAGTGGCAACACCATCAGCTAAAATTCCAATAGCTTCGTTAATCATAGGAATTAAAATTCTATTTACAACAAATCCAGGAGCTTCTTCACATAAAACAGGTTCCTTCCCAAGTTCCTTAGAAAGTTTTAAAATAGTTTCATAAATTTCTTGACTTGTAGTATAGCCTTTAATAATTTCAATAAGCTTCATAACAGGAGCAGGATTGAAGAAGTGCATTCCTATAACTCTTTCAGGGTGCTTTGTAGCACATGCAATCTCAGTTATAGAAAGCGAAGATGTATTAGTTGCAAATATAGCTTTCTCAGAACAGATTTCATCTAATTTAGAAAATAACTCTTTTTTAATATTCATTCTTTCAGATACAGCTTCAATAACTAAATCAGCATCTTTTGCATCAGCAATATTTGAAGTTGTATGAATCTTTGCTAAAATCTCATTTTTTCTATCCTCTGTAATTTTCTCTTTTTCAACTAACTTACTTAAACTTTTTACAAAACCTTTTTTTGCTTTTTCAAGAGCTTCAGCACAAATATCTGTCATTAAAACCTCATGACCACCTGTTGCAAAAACTTGAGCAATACCACTTGCCATAACTCCAGCACCTACAATAAATACTTTCATTGTTCCTCCTTATAACTTTTGTATAGTTTATTTGTTAATAAAGTTTGCTTTTCTTTTTTCTAAAAATGCTGACATACCCTCTTTTTGATCCTCTGTTGAGAAACAAAGTCCAAACAAACTACTTTCAATGAACATTGACGTAGTTTCATCCACTTGAATTCCCTTATTTATAGCTTCTTTTGAATACTGAACTGCCAATTTAGCATTAGAACTAATTTTATTTGCCATATTTAGTGCATATTCCATAAGCTTATCATGCTCAATAACTTGATTAACTAAACCGATAGATTTAGCTTCTTGAGCATCAATAATATTACCTGTATATATAAGTTCTTTAGCTTTAGCTAGACCAACTAATCTAGGAAGTCTTTGAGTTCCACCTGAACCTGGAGTAATACCAAGTGTAACCTCAGGTTGCCCAAGTTTTGCTTTATCAGAAGCAATTCTAATATCACAAGACATAGCAAGTTCGCATCCACCACCAAGAGCAAATCCATTAATAACAGCAATAACAACTTTATTGATATTTTCCACTGCATTAAAAGCATTTGTACCTAAAATACCAAATTCTTTAGCCTCTTTTGTACTTAAATCTTTCATAAAAGAGATATCAGCTCCTGCCACAAAAGAACGTCCCTCACCTGTTAGTAAAATAACATCAATCTCATCATTTTTTTCTAACTGAGAAAAGCATTGGTGAATCTCTTTGTAAGTTTCTTCGTTTAAAGCATTTAAAGATTCAGGTCTGTTAATTTTAACTATACAGATTTTTCCATGAATTTCAGTTAAAAGATTTTTAAATACCATTTTTTCCTCCTTGTTACACAAATTGTAGTTAAAAAATACTTAACGAGACCCTTATTACCTCATAAAAGTTAAATTTGTCAAATTTTTTTATTTTTAAAAAATTTTTTAATGTTTAAAAATGTCTGTAATAGGATGTTTTAGTACTAAAATAAAACTTTATAAAAGAAAAAAGTTTTAAATTACTATTGACTTAGAAAAAAACGTGAGGTATATATAGCTACTGACAAAACTAAAGTAAGCACTCACTTACATCCTACTTGAAAAATTTATGAGAAATTAAACATTCTAGGAGGAAAATATGGGAACGGTAACGGCGATAATAAAGCTTAGTCCAGTTTTAGTTTTGGCAGGACTAATGATGAGTGGGTATGATGCATTATTAGCAGCACCTTTAGCAACAGTATATGCAGCACTTGTAGCATCACTTGTGGCAAAGAAAAAAATAAGTGATATTATAGATGCTTGTATAAAAAATGCAAGAGAGATGCAAATAGCCTTTTTTATCCTAATGATGGCATATGCAATGGCAGAAGCTTTTATGTCAACAGGAGTTGGAGCTTCTATAATTAACATAGCTTTAGGATTTGGATTAACAGCTAGAACTGTTGCAGTAGTTGGAGTTATAGTAACATCAATTCTATCAATTGCTACAGGAACAAGTTGGGGAACATTTGCAGCATGTGCACCGATATTCTTATGGCTAAACCACATAGTTCAAGGAAATATGTTCTTAACTTTAGCAGCAATAGCTGGTGGAGCATGTTTTGGAGATAACATTGGTCTTATATCAGATACAACAATAGTAAGTTCTGGAATTCAAAGAGTTGAAGTTGTAAAAAGAATAAGACATCAAGGTGTTTGGTCAGGTTTAGTACTTGTGTGTGCAGTAATAACTTTCTATGTAGTGAGTGTTGCTATGGGATTACCAACAGAAGTTGGAAGTCCAGTTGAGGCTATAAATCAAATACCTGAATCAGCATGGGCCGCTCTAGCAGAAAAAAGAGAGAGTGCAGTAGCATTGCTTAATCAAGTTAAAAGTGGAGTGCCTTATTATATGGTTATTCCTCTAATTCTAGTTTTAGTTTCAGCATTTAAAGGAGTAAATACACTATTATGTTTATTCCTTGGAATTTTTGCATCTTTTGTATGTGGAACTTTTGCTGGAACTGTTGAAAGTCCATCAGCGTTTTTAGATTTAATCTACACAGGATTTGAAGGAGCAGGATCTTGGGTTATCGTAATGATGATGTGGGTTGCAGCATTTGGTGGAATAATGAAAATTATGGATGCCTTCAGACCGGTATCGATTCTTATTAAAAGGATTTCTGGAAATGTTAGACAACTTATGTTCTACAATGGTGTTTTATCAGTATTAGGAAACGCTGCTTTAGCAGATGAAATGGCACAAATTGTAACTATAGGACCAATTATAAAAGAACTTGTTGAAAAAAATGTAAAGGGAAGTCCACAAGATATTGAGACTTTAAGACTTAGAAATGCAACATTTAGTGATGCATTAGGAGTTTTCGGATCTCAACTAATTCCATGGCACGTTTACATAGGGTTCTACTTAGGAATTGCAAATGCAGTGTATCCTTTAGCATCATTTACAGCAATGAGTATTATAAAGTTTAACTTTATGGCTTACATAGCTGTTGGAAGTATTTTAATACTTACTTTAACAGGGCTTGATAGATTTATTCCAAGATTTGCGTTACCATCAGAGCCAAATGTGCAGTTAGCAGGAGAAAACGAAGAGGTAGAAGTAGCAGCAGAAACAGAAGAGTTAGCATAATAAAAAACATGTGAAGGAGAGATAGGAGTTATGACAAAATCAATGATAAGATTAAGAATGAGTTCAGCAGATGCTCATTATGGTGGAAATTTAGTAGACGGAGCAAGAATTTTACAGTTATTTGGAGACGTAGCAACAGAGCTACTTATAAAGCATGATGGGGATGAAGGTTTATTCAAGGCTTATAGTGAGGTAGAGTTCATGGCTCCTGTATATGCTGGAGATTATTTAGAGGTTGTAGGAGAGATTACAAAAGTTGGAAATACTTCAAGAGCCATGAGTTTTGAAGCTAGAAAAGTGATTATTCCAAGAGCTGATATTTGTGATTCAGCAGCAGATTTTTTAGAAGAACCTATTGTAGTGTGTAAAGCAGTTGGTACTTGTGTTGTTCCAAAAGCTGTTCAGAGAAAGGGGTAGACTATGGAAAAGTTGATAATAACAGCAGCAATATGTGGTGCTGAAGTGACAAAAGAACACAATCCAGCTATACCATATACAGTAGAAGAGATTGCTAGAGAAGCTTACAGTGCATATAAAGCGGGAGCGAGTGTTATCCATCTTCATGTTAGAGAGGACGATGGAACTCCAACTCAAAGAAAAGAAAGATATGATGAGTGCATAAAAGCTATAAAAGAGAGATGTCCAGATGTAATAGTTCAACCTTCTACAGGGGGGTCAGTGGGGATGACCTCAGCTGAAAGATTGGAGCCAGTTGATTTAAAACCAGAGATGGCAACATTAGATTGTGGAACATTAAACTTTGGTGGCGATGAAATTTTTGTGAACACTGAGAATATGATTAAAGAGTTTGGAAAAAAGATGATAGATTTGGGTGTTAAGCCAGAGGTTGAAGTTTTTGATAAATCAATGATAGACATGGCAATTAGATTGTGTAAAAAAGGATTTATTAAAGAGCCGATTCACTTTAGTTTTGTAATGGGAGTAAATGGTGGAATTTCTGGAGATTTAAGAGATTTCATATTTTTAAAAGAGAGCATACCTTGTGGATCTACATATTCAGTTGCTGGAATTGGAAGATTTGAATTCACTCTTGCGGCGGCTTCTATAATATCAGGAGGTCACGTAAGAGTTGGATTTGAAGACAATGTATATATTGAAAAAGGTGTATTAGCAAAAAGTAATGGTGAATTAGTTGAAAAAGTTGTAAGACTTGCAAAGGAGTTTGGAAGAGAGATTGCAAATCCAACTGAGGCAAGAAAAATATTAGGTTTAAATTAAGGAGGATATTATGAAAAAGGGATGCAAATTTGGAACACACAGAGTAATAGAGCCTGTTGGATCATTACCACAAGGAGCATTAAAAATATCTAATGATATGGAGATTATGTCAAATGAAGTATTAATTAATGTACAAACTCTAAATATTGATTCAGCTAGTTTTACACAAATTAAAGAAGCATGTAATAAAGATGAGAAAAAAATGGCAGAGATGATTGAAAGTATAGTAGCAGAGAGAGGAAAAATGCAAAATCCTGTTACAGGATCGGGAGGAATGTTAATTGGAACTATTGAAAAAATAGGACCAGATTTCCCTGATAAAAACTTAAAGGTTGGAGATAAAATAGCAACTTTAGTTTCTCTTTCATTAACGCCTTTAAAAATAGAGAAGATTAAAAAGATTAATATTTCAAATGATCAAGTAGACGTAGATGCAAAAGCAATTTTATTTGAAAGTGGAATATATGCTGTTTTACCAAATGATATTCCTGAAAAATTAGCACTTGCAGCACTAGATGTAGCTGGAGCACCTGCTCAAGTTGAAAAGTTAGTTAAAGAGGGAGATACAGTTTGTATAATTGGTGGAGGAGGAAAATCAGGAATCCTTTGTTGTTATCAAGCTATGAAAAATGTAGGAAAAACTGGAAAAGTTATAGTATTTGAATATTCAGAAGCAAATGCTCAAAGAATCAGAGACTTAGGACTTGCTCATGTTGTATTGGTAGGAGACGCAACAAAGCCAGTAGAGATTTATAATAAAATAAATGAAATCACAAATGGGGAGTTATGTGATGTTGTAATAAATAACGTAAATGTTCCTGGAACAGAGATGTCATCAATATTAATAACAAAAGATGATGGAGTAGTTTACTTCTTCTCAATGGCTACATCATTTACAAAAGCTGCTTTAGGGGCAGAGGGTGTAGGTAAAGATGTAACTATGATAGTTGGAAATGGATATACAAAAGGACATGCTAATTTAACTTTAGAAATTATAAGAGAATCAAAAGCAATTAGAGAGTTATTTGAAAAGCTATACGTTTAATTAAAAAATTTATTAAAAAATAAAAAAGGTTTCAATAGAAAATTTTGGAGGAGTTTATCAATGATGAATTTGAGAGAAAGATTTAACGTAACAGATGAGCAGTGGAATGACTGGAGATGGCAAGTTAGAAATAGAATAGAGACTTTAGAGCAACTTGAAAGTTTAATGACATTAACAGAACAAGAGAAAGAGGGGATTAAAAAGTCTTTAGAAACTATTAGAATGGGAATTACTCCATACTATTTAAGTATAATGGATCCTAATAACCCTAAGTGCCCAGTTAGAATGCAAGCAGTTCCATCTATAAATGAGCTACATAAATCAGCAGCAGATCAATTGGATCCACTTCATGAAGATGGTGACTCACCTGTTCCAGGATTAACTCATAGATATCCAGACAGAGTATTACTTTTAGTAACTGATATGTGTTCAATGTATTGTAGACACTGCACAAGAAGAAGATTTGCAGGGCAAACAGACCACGCTTTACCAATGGAAAGAATTGAAAAAGCTATTGAATATATAAGAAATACACCTCAAGTAAGAGATGTACTACTTTCTGGAGGAGATCCATTACTTTTATCTGATGAGAACTTAGAGCATATCATTAGTAAATTAAGAGAGATTCCTCACGTTGAAATTGTAAGAATTGGATCAAGAACTCCAGTTGTTATGCCTCAAAGAATAACTCCAGAACTTTGTAACATGTTAAAAAAATACCACCCAATCTGGTTAAATACTCACTTTAATCACTCTAAAGAGATAACTCCAGAAGCGATTAAAGCTTGTAATATGTTAGCAGATGCAGGAGTTCCTTTAGGAAATCAATCAGTTTTATTAAAAGGAGTAAACGATTGTGTGCATGTAATGAAAGATTTAGTTCATAACTTAGTTAAAATGAGAGTTAGACCATACTACATCTATCAATGTGACTTATCAATGGGAATTGAGCACTTTAGAACACCTGTATCTAAGGGTATTGAAATCATTGAAGGATTAAGAGGTCATACATCAGGATATGCAGTACCTACATTTGTTGTAGATGCTCCAGGTGGAGGAGGAAAAACTCCAGTTATGCCAAACTACATAATCTCTCAATCTCCAGATAAAGTTGTTCTTAGAAACTTTGAGGGAGTAATCACAACATATACTCAACCTACAAACTATGAGAATACTTGTGAATGTGATGTTTGTAAAGGTGAAACAAAGAAAAAACAAGTTGGAGTTGCAGGACTTATGAGTGGATGTGAAGAGACTTTAGAGCCAAGACAACTTGATAGAAAACAAAGAAACGCTCATTAATATATAGAAAGCTTGAAAGGAGAGAATCATGCCCTTTATAAAAGATATAAAAAATTATAAAAGTATAGCAACTATTGGATTAGAAAAAAATGTTGGTAAGACAGAAACTATGAATTATATCTTAAAAAGATTGAAGGATGAAGGGGTTACAACAGCCGTTACCTCAATAGGAATAGATGGAGAAACAGTTGACATAGTGACAGATACATCAAAGCCTGAAATAACAATCTATGAAGGGATGATTTTTGTAACTAGTGAAAAACACTATATAAAAAAGAGATTTCAAGCTGAAATTTTAGATGTTAGTGAAAAATCCACTGCTCTAGGGCGTCTTGTAACAGCAAGAGCCCTAGGAGAGGGAAAAGTTTTACTATCTGGACCATCTAACGGAACTTGGGTAAAAGATATTATAGAGGAAGTTCTAGAAAAAGGTGTAGACAGTGTATTAGTAGATGGGGCCCTATCACGTTTAAGTGTGGGGTCTCCTATTATTACAGAGGGAATAGTTCTATCAACAGGAGCGGCAGTTTCTATTAATAGTAAAGAGATTATAAAAAAAACAAAGCATGTTATAAATCTTTTAAAATTAGATAGTTTAGAGAGGGAAAGAAAAGAGAAAATAATAGATTTAGAGGATGGAATTTATAAAATTTTATGGGAAAAAGATATTATAAATAAGCTACCAATTAAATCAATATTAAATTTTTCACAGTTGGAAGAAAATATATTTCAAGAGGATTGTTCTCTTTATATAACAGGAGTTTTAACAGAAAGATTTATAGAGAGCTTAACAAAGCAGAGTTTTTTAGAAAATATAGAGATAGTTGTAAAAGATTTTACCAAAGTATTTGTATCTGGAGAGATACTAAGTAGATTTATAAGAAAAGGTGGGAAATTAAAGGTATTATTAAAAACAAAACTAGTAGCAATAACAGTTAATCCAGTGGCTCCAACAGGGCATATATTAGATTCAAAGGAGCTCATAAAAGCTATCGAGGAGTTTACAGAGGTACCTGTTGTTAATCTAAGGGAGGAAGGTTATGAACTTTGAAAAAATAGGATTTGATTATATAATTGACACCTTAGATATAGTTAGTAGATTGGGAAGAAGAACATTAAAAAGTATTGAGTTTTCAAAAGATATTTTGAAATTGGAAAAAGAGTTTGAAAATTTACAAAGTGTAATAACTCTTTTAGAAAATAATCCCAAGATTTATACTACATTAAAGAGAAAATTATCAGCATTAAAAGATATTGAGAGTATTGTAAATAGATTATCTAATGGATATATATTAGATGATGTTGAACTTTTTGAAATTAAAATTTTTTCCATGATCTCCCAAGAGATATATGAAATTTTGAGTGAAAATTATAAATTTTTAGCTCCTCAAAATTTGGAAAAAGTAATTGATATATTGGATCCAGATAAACTTAGAATAGCAAGTTTTCATATATATAGTTCCTACTCCATAGAATTATCTGAAGTTAGAAAAGTTATAAAAGAAACTAAAGATGAGACATTATATGAAACTGAGATGCAGTTGGAAGATGATGTAAGAAAGGTTATTAGTAGGAAATTATCAAACTATAATCAAGTTTTAAAAAGTTCTATAAAAAGATTAGGATATTTAGATTTAATTTTAGCAAAAGCACACCAAGCTCAAAAATTAAATTTAGTGAAACCTATATTTACAAATAAAACTGAGCTTAAAGGTGTTTTCAATCCAAAGGTTTTAAAAATATTAGAGGATAAAGACAAGACATACCAAAAGGTTGATATAACATTGCACAACGGCGTGACAGTTATAACTGGAGCAAATATGTCTGGAAAAACTCTTACATTGAAAACTTTAGGGTTGGTACAAAATATGGCACAAATGGGATTTTATATTCCAGCAATAGAGGGAGAAATACAACTTGTTGATGAGATATGCTTATCAATTGGAGATACTCAATCTTTAGAAGAGGGATTATCATCCTTTGCAGCAGAGATGTTAGAGATAGATAGAATAGTTAAAAAGATAAAAAAAGGTGTAAGGCCTCTTGTTTTAATAGATGAGTTAGCAAGAACGACTAATCCCCAAGAGGGAAGAGCTCTTTTAAAAAGTGTAATAACAATTCTTAATAATTATTTTATAGAATCTGTAATAACAACTCATTATGATCAAGTTGGAGAAGATGTTGTAAAGTTAAGAGTTAAAGGGATTAAGAAAACGGAAATAGAAGAGAATGTAAACTATAAAAATATTGAGGATTATATAGATTACTCTCTAATTGAAGTAGATGATGATAGTGTTCCAGAGGAAGCATTGACAATAGGGAAACTATTAAAAATAGATGAAGATATTATAAATAACGCATATAAGTATTTATAAGGAGGACGTTAATGTTTAAAAGTAAGTTAGGTTTAGATTTCAATAAGGTAGATAAAGCTAGAGGACTAGCTAAAGATATAGCAGTAGATGTGCAAAAATTTGTAGACTCATATACAACTGTTGCAGTTGAAAGAACAATTTGTAGATTGTTAGAGATAGATGGAGTAGATTGTGACGAGGTACCATTACCAAACATTGTGGTAGATCATTTAAAAGATAAGGGTGTTTTATCAGAAGGGGTAATGTATTTTATAGGAAACGCTATGCTAGAAACAGGAATGTCTCCTCAAGAGATAGCTGAAAAAGTAAGCTCTGGAGAGTTAGATCTAACTAAGATTAAACAACATAGTAAAGATGAGGTTCAAAAAGCTGTAGAACCTGTTGTAAATAAAGTTGTAGATAGAATCAAATCAAATAGAGATCAAAGAGAGAAGTATTTAACAACTATTGGAGAGGGACCAAAACCTTACTTATATGTAATAGTTGCAACAGGAAACATATATGAAGATGTTATACAAGCTCAAGCTGCAGCAAGACAGGGAGCAGATATAATAGCTGTTATTAGAACAACAGGGCAAAGTTTACTAGACTATGTTCCTTACGGAGCTACAACAGAGGGATTTGGAGGAACTTTTGCAACTCAAGAAAACTTTAGAATTATGAGAAAAGCTCTAGATGAAGTGGGAGAAGAGGTTGGAAGATATATAAGACTTTGTAACTATTGCTCAGGTCTTTGTATGCCAGAGATTGCAGCTATGGGAGCTTTAGAAAGACTTGATGTAATGCTAAATGACGCATTATATGGAATACTATTTAGAGATATAAATATGCAAAGAACATTAGTTGACCAGTTCTTCTCAAGAGTAATAAATGGATTTGCAGGGGTTATAATAAATACAGGAGAGGATAACTACTTAACAACAGCTGATGCAGTGGAAAATGCTCATACAGTTTTAGCGTCAGATTTAATAAATGAGCAGTTAGCATTTATGGCAGGTCTTCCTGAAGAGCAGATGGGATTAGGACATGCATTTGAAATGGACCCAGAGTTAGAAAATGGATTCTTACTAGAATTAGCGCAAGCACAAATGACTAGAGAGATCTTCCCTAAGGCACCATTAAAATATATGCCACCTACAAAGTTTATGACAGGAAATATATTTAAAGGGCACATTCAAGATGCGCTATTTAATCAAGTTGCAATAATGACAGGGCAAGGACTTCAACTGTTAGGAATGATGACAGAGGCTATCCATACACCATTTATGTCAGATAGATATTTATCAATAGAAAATGCAAGATATATATTTAATAATATGAGAGATTTTGGATCTGAAATTGAGTTTAAAGCAGATGGAATAATTCAAAAAAGAGCTCAGCTTGTTTTAGATGAATCAGTGGAGCTACTTGAGAAAATGGTTGAAGATGGACTGTTTAATTCACTAGAAAAGGGAACTTTTGCAGATATAAAAAGAAGTAGAACAGGTGGAAAAGGATTAGCTGGAGTTGTAGAAAAGGGTTCTAGCTACATGAATCTGTTTATTCCAAAAATGTTAGGAGGGGTTAAGTAATGAGTGGTGGATTATATTCAATGGAAGAAAGAACATTTGATACAACACTAGATTTAAAAGCAGTTAAACCATATGGAGATACAATGAACGATGGAAAAACTCAACTTTCATTTACTTTACCAGTTCCAGCAGGAGCAGAGGGAGTTGAAGCAGCTAAACAACTTATGAAGAAAATGGGATTTGAAAATCCACAAGTTTCATATTTTAAAGAGTTAACAGATGGATTTACATTTTTTAACTGTTATGGAAACTGTACTCATACAGTTGACTATGAGTCTATCTATGTTCCAAAAGTTGAATCAACAACATGGTCAATGGAGGAAACTGATAAGTTTGTAAAAGAAAATATTGGAAGAAAAATAGTTGTGTTAGGTGCAAGTACAGGAACAGATGCACACACTGTTGGAATAGATGCTGTAATGAACATGAAAGGTTATGCAGGACACTATGGATTAGAAAGATATGAGATGATAGAGGCTTTAAATATGGGAAGTCAGGTTTTAAATGAGGACTTTATAGCTAAAGCTATTGAAATAGGTGCTGATGTGCTTTTAGTTTCTCAAACAGTTACTCAAAAGGATGTTCATATTAAAAACTTAATTGAGCTTATTGAAATGTTAGAGGCAGAGGGATTAAGAGATAAGATGTTAGTAATTTGTGGTGGGGCTAGAATCACACATGAACTGGCTAAAGAGTTGGGATATGATGCTGGATTTGGAACTGGAACATATGCAGATGATGTAGCTTCATATGCTGTTCAAGAGTTAGCAAAAAGATTGAATAAATAAAAAGAATTGGGTGTACTTATGTATACCCTTTTACTTTTAAAAAGGAGAGTTATGGAGTTTATAGTTAATGTTTTTACACATAATGGAAAAGGTGGGAATAAAGCTGGAGTAGTAATGTTAAAAGAGGATATTTTAAAAGGTGAGTGTCAAAAAAAAGCTAAAGAGTTGGGATTTTCAGAGACAGTTTTTGTAAAAAAAATATCTGAAAAAATATTTGAATTAAAATTTTATACTCCTCAGTGTGAAATAGAGTTTTGTGGTCATGCTTCTTTAGGAGCTTTTTACATTTTGAAAAAAACTGGTATTATTGAAGAGGGGGAGTATATAGAAAGGTTGAATTTTAAGGATTTAAAAGTTAGAGTAGAGAAAAGAGAGATATTTTTAGAACAAGATAGTATAAAAATAGAGGGGATATCAGAAATAGAGCAAATATTAAATTCCATAGGAGTAAAAAAAGAGGAGCTGCATGAGAATTTAGAAATAGTTATTGGATATAGTGGATTAAGAGATATATTAATTCCAGTTAAAAATAGAAAGGTATTAAATAATTTAAAGATTGATTTAGAAAAAATAAAGTATATATCAAAAGATTGTAGCGCAGTGGGATATCATGTATATACTATTGAAAATAATAGAGTTTATTGTAGAAATTTTGCACCACTTTATGGAATAGATGAGGAGGCAGCAACTGGAAGTTCAAATGGAGCACTTTTTGGATATTTAAATACAATTGAAAGATATAAAAGTGATTATTTGGAGTTTTTTCAAGGAGAAAACTATGGAGCTTGTTCTAAAATAACAGGTAGAGTTATTGATGGTAAGATATATGTAGGGAGTGAGTTTTAAGCAAAGCTTAAAACTCAATTATTCTAGTTGAGATTTTATTAACAAAATCCATTTCATGGCTAACAATGACCATAGTCATATCTTTATTATCTTTTAACTCTTCAATAACTTTTAAAACCTCTGCAGTCATAAAAGGATCTAAAGCTGAAGTGGGTTCATCAAAAAGTAAAACTTCAGGGTCTTTTGCTAGAGCACGAGCAATAGCGACTCTTTGTTTTTGTCCACCAGAAAGATATTTGGGATAAGTATTTTCTTTATCAGATAATCCAACTCTTTCTAGAAGTTTTTTAGCTTTTTCAATGGCAGTAGCCTTTTCAATTTTATCAACTAATATAAGAGGTTCAGTAATATTTTCTAATACTGTTTTATTTGGAAAAAGGTTAAAATTTTGAAAAACCATACCCATTTTTTTTCGATTGCATATAATTTCACCAGAACCAAACTCTTCAAGTCCAATTAGACATCTTAAAAATGTTGATTTTCCTTTTCCAGAAGGCCCAATAATTGAGACGATTTCTCCTTTTTTTATTTCTAGAGTTAAATTATTAAAAACATTGTTTTCTCCAAAAGATTTATTTAAATTTTTAACTTGAATAGCCATTATATAGTCACCTTCTTCTCAATATTTTTTAAAATTAAAATAATAATAGTTGATAATCCTAAGTAGATTCCAGCACATATAATAAATGGCGTAATTGTAAACTCTCTTGTAACAATCTCTTTTGAATTTCTTAGTATCTCAGCCATTCCAATAGCAGAAACTAAAGATGTATCTTTAATAAGAGCAATAGCTTCATTTGAAAGAGCTGGTAAAGCTGTAATTAAGCTCTGTGGAAGAATTATTTTAAACATAGTTTGCCAATAACTATAACCTAAAACTTGAGCAGCTTCAAATTGCCCAGAATCAACTCCTAAAATACTTCCTCTAAAAATTTCAGATATATATGCAGCATAATTAATTGTAAAAGTTATAAGTGCTGCGTGAAAAGGTTCTAAAACAACTCCAAAAACAGGTAAGCCATAATAAACGAAGAAAAGTTGTAATAAAAGAGGTGTTCCTCTAAATATCCATGTGTATATTTGAATTCCAACATTTAATATCTTATTTTTTGAAACTCTTCCAAGAGAAAGTAAAATTCCTAAAGGTAAAGATAAAATCAAAGTAAAGAAGTAAAGTTTTAAAGTTAGAGTTAATCCTTGTAGTATATAAAATAAATTGTTTTCCATAAATAATCCTTCCTTAAAATAAAGTTTTAGTTATTACCAAACCATTTTTGGTAAATTTTATTAAATGAACCGTCAGCTTTCATATTAGCTAAAGTTTCATCTATTTTATTTTTTAGTGATAAATCTTGCTTTCTCATACCAATTCCCATTTGTTGTTTGTCCAAAATTTCATTTAAAACAACAAAGCCATCTTTTTTAGCAACATAGTATTTACCGACAACAGCATCAATAACAACAGCATCAGTTCTACCTGCTTCTAAATCTAAAAGAGCTTCAACATTTGTAGAGTACTTATTAACTTTACCAGTTGTTTTAGCTAAAGGTGAATTTTCAAAGGCAAAGTATGAAGCACTACCTAATTGAACACCAATATTTTTACCTTTTAAATCTTCAAAAGATTTTATATTATGATTTCTAACAATAACAATTTGATCATCATCAAAATAGGGTGTAGAAAAAGCTATTTGTTGTTCTCTTTGAGGAGTTATAGTAAGACCATTCCAAATTAAATCAATCTTTTTACTTCTTAAATCAAATATTATTCCATCCCATTCGCATGGTTTAAAGACAGCTTTAACTCCCATTCTACTAGCAACTTCATTAGCTAAATCAATATCAAAGCCAATGATATTTCCTTTTTCATCTCTAAATCCCATAGGAGCAAAAGTATCGTCAAGCCCAATAACCATCTCTCCTTTTTCTTGAAGATTTTTTAAAGCATTATCCTTAGCAAAAGATATTGAAAATATAGTGAAAGTCAATAATAAAAGTTTAAATATTTTTTTCATAAAATTCCTCCTTAATATAGATTATTAAAAACAAAAAAGCCACCTAGAACGTATCTAGATGGCTTTAAAAGAAGAGATATTTTTCTTTTTCGTTGTCATCATAGATACAGACTCAAGTTTGCAATACAACAAGAGTCTGTATCTATGAAAAATTCACAGGAACAAACTCTAATATCTATGATGATGATGTAATGAGTTTAAAACAACGAACAATTGCGACATATCTTCCTCCTAAATTTTTTTTGTTTTATATTTTACAATAATACTGCTAAATTTTTAATATGTCAAGAAAAAATAAAAAAAAATTTTTATTTTTTAACTGGTTTTAAAGTTTCTTGTAAAGTTTTTACAGAAAACTCAACATCTTTAGGTGAACCACCAGTATTTAACATAATATTTTTTTTATAATTTGCAGATAGAACAAAAGCATAGTCTTTTATAGATGGATTAGTAAAAACTAAGATACCATTTCCAAAGTCACACTCTTGTGTAACAAGTTTAAATCCTTTTTCTTCTAATAAGTTTATAGAGTTAGCTATAGCATCATTTAACTTAGCGTATGTTTTATAATCTGTAACTTCAACATGAGAATCTCCTTTTTTAAAGTTAAATCCTTCATCTTTTTTCACATACTCTAATTTATAACCATCTTTTTCCATTTTTTCTTTTAATTTAGGAAAGTTATAATTATCGCTATTAGCTAAAAGACTAGCTGAAAGAGTAAGAGAGAATAAAAATAATAATATTTTTTTCATTGAAAACCTCCTAATTAATATCTATTTCTATAATAGTTTCTAAAAGCTCGTTCATCTCTTTCATGACCGATAGCAGCTCCAGCAAGAGCACCAATACCAGCACCAATTAAAGTACCAGCAGTATTTCTACCAATAAGTTGACCAGCAAGAGCACCAACAGCAGCTCCACCTAAAGCACCATCTCTAACTCTTGGAGTATTGTACATACCATTATTAGCACATCCAACTAAAGCAGAGAGTAAAACTGATAAAAAGATAAATCTTTTAAGCATATAAGTTACCTCCTTAAAATTATTAAAAAATTTAGATTTTAAACTTTAAGTTATTTACGTACAAAATTAGAATATTCCTTTTAAAAAAATATAAAAGTTATTGACAAAGCTCTCTAATTGGTATAGAATAACAACGAAAGGCCTGAGTGACGGAATTGGTAGACGTAGCGGACTCAAAATCCGCCGGTGTTTGCACCTTGGGGGTTCGAGTCCCCCCTCAGGCACCAATAAGCTCTTAATCATATATGTTTTATTGAAATTTTACTAAAAAGTATTATTTAAATAGAATATATATGATTTTTTTTTTAACAGTGGGGGGAGAAAATGAATGATACAAATATTAAAATATTAATGCTTTTGCTTCAAGATACCTTTGTATTAGAAGAGCTTTCAATGTATCTAAATTTAGAAAAAAGCTCAATAAGTAAGTCAATAAAACAGATAAATAGCTTTTTAGAGGAGGAAAAATATCCAAAGATAGAGATGAATGAGAATAAATATATTATCTCTTTATCGAAAAAACAGCAAGAGATACTCTTTAATAGAAAAATACTTATGACATCTGATGAGATATATGACTACTTATATATAAAGTTTATACACAATGGTTTTATAAATTTAGAAGAGGAACGAGAAAAATTAGATTTATCTAGAAGTTCTATTTTTAGATTGTTTACAAAAGTAAAAGACAGCTTAAATAAAAATGGGTCTAAATATGTATATATTCATGGAAAAGTAATAGAGTTATGCCACCTTTCTCCTAAAGATTTACATCTTTTTTTTAAAATTTTAGTTAAGTATTTTTTTAAAATAGATTTTTCTTTAAATAGAGTCAATCTTTTAGATGAAGTTTTAAAAATATATAATACAAGAGAGTTAACAATTAAATTAGGAAAAGTTTTTAAAGAGAATAAGATGTCTTTAAGTAGTTTCTTAATAGCATTTTTATGTGCTCTACATGTATGTACTAGATTATTTAAGGAGATAGATTTAAAGTTAGAGTGTAACTATGATGAGTATGTTAACCTTAAAAATAGTTTAAATAATCATTTAAAAGATTTTGATTTGAGATATCAGGAACAAGTTTTTTACTTTTTAGCAAATAATTTAAGTAGTGCTGTACCATTTGAACCTGAAGTTTTAGCTAAAGTAAAAAAGCTTATGCCTAAGATAAAAGAGGTTTTTAATCTAGGGGAAATGAAAAGTATTTATGAAAAAATGTTATTAAAAAAGCTCTGTTATTCAATTTTTAAATATGAAGGAAAAATACTAAAAGTTAAAAAAATCGATTTAAAAGATATTGATTCTATAATTTTAAATATTTTTAATAATATTTTAAAAAGTGAAAACATGGGAATGTACTTTAGTGATAAAGTTATTATAGTTCAAATA
>NZ_KI518067.1 GCF_000479045.1 Cetobacterium somerae ATCC BAA-474 | reverse complement strand
TCGGAGGATATTATGTATCAAAAAAAAATAAAAGAAAATAATGAAAAAAAAGTTTTTCATTATATATATCAAAAAAGAGAAAATCTTTCAATTGCAGATATATCTAATGATTTAAATATAAGTTTTCCTACCATAAAAACAATTATAAATAAATTTTTAAAAGATAATATTATAAAGGAAGATTTAAAAGTAGGAACAGGAGCAGGACGAAAAGCTCAAAATTATTCTCTGGAAAATAATTTTGTTTATAGTATTGGAATTTCTGTACATTTAAAAGAATTGAAAATAGTTCTCGGAAATGAAAGAGGAGATATCATAAAAGAAACTATTATTAAAGAAAATTTTTTAAAAAATAATCTAATAGAAAAAATAGATGAAATTTTAGAAGAATTTTTATTGGAAATAAATGAACAAGTTGAAAAAAAACTTATTGGAATTGGAATTTCTGTTCCTGGAATTGTTGACAAAGAAAATAATATAATTGAAATAACATCTTCATTAAGAATTCCTTTGAATAAAATTCAAAATTTATCCCAAAAATATAATAAAAAAATTTTAATTGATAATGAGGCAAATTTATGTGCTATAAGTGAAAAATTTTTAGGTTTAGGAAAAGAATTCCCAAATTTTATTGTTTTAAATATTGGAGATATTTTGAATATGTCCACTTTTACTGAAGAAGATGATTATGGAAATTTTTCGTTCAAAGCTTCAAGAATTAACCACATGAATATAAACTTTCAAGGGATTTTATGTGAGTGTGGAAATAGAGGTTGCTGGGGAAAATATGCCTCTGAAATTGCCCTTTTAGAAAAATTTAATAACTTAGATAACAATATCACTAAAATAAAAGATATATTTAAAAATGATTATTTGATAAATGAAAACTATTCTAATCTCTTTAATGAATATATCGAATACTTAGCTATTGGGATTAAAAATATTATATTTTTATATAATCCTGAAAAAATAATTATTTCAGGAAAATTATCAAAATATAAAGAAAATTTTAAAAGTGAATTATTAGAAAAAATTTATAGTAATAATATTTTTTTTAGAGGAAAAAATACAATCGAATTTTCAAATTTACAAGAGAAGGGTATTTGCCTAGGTGCCGCTATGCTTCCTATAATTGATGAATTATTTTAAAAAGAGCAATATTATTTTAAATATTGCCCTTTTTTATTTTTTTATCAATAAAATTTTTTATAAAAATAATTAGAAATATAGATATTATAATTATAATACTGTAAGTACCTATATCCTTTATTACTTTTTCTCCATAGTAATATACTAATACCCCTTGAGGAAAGTGTCTTAAGATTCTGCTAAAAACTACTCCTAATAAAAATGTTTTAAATTCTATTTCAAGAATCCCTGCTGCTATAATATATCCTTCAAAAGGTATTGGTGTAAATGCAGATGTCAACAATGTTAATAAAGCATTTTTTTCATACATTTTTTTTATTTTAACAAATATTTCTGATTTTAAATATCTATTTTTAATTGGTCCACTAATTTTTCTCCAAAATAAATAACCAATTATGCTACCTAAAGTAGAGCAAATTAATAAAATTATTAATAAATACGCCACTTTTTCTCTTGAAGAAAGATATACTGGTACGGATATTGTCTCCATTGGAATAGGCAATATTGTTGCCTCTAACAATCCAGCTATTGCTATTCCGTAAATCCCAAACTCTTTTAATATTTCAAACATAAACTATCCTTTAAGAATTTTTTTTAATTATACCATTATGGAAAAAAATAGTAAATAAATTAAGCTAAAGCCTCTAAAGATTCTGGTAAAATTTGTCCACCGTCTATAATTAAAGTTTGGCCTGTTATATATCTACTTTCTTTTTTAGCAAAAAACATAACACCGTTAGCTATATCAGAAACATCGCCTAAAAATCCTACTGGTACACTTTTTTTCATACTATTAATATAATCATTTCCTTGCTGAACTAATCCTTCTGTTAATATATTTCCTGGCATAACTGCATTTATTGTAATTCCAAATTTAGCAACTTCTAAACAAGCTGATCTCATAAACCCTAACAATGCTGCTTTACTCGCACCGTAATGACTCCATCCCGGAAATCCTGTTACTGGTCCTGTTATTGATGATGTTAAAATTATTCTTCCATATTTTGCTCCAATCATCTTTTTTATAGAATATTTAGTTACTAAAAATGTACTTGTTACATTTACTTTTTGAACTTTTTCCCAATCATCAACATTCATATCCATTATTTTTTTTTGTGGAAATATTCCACAGTTACTACATAAAATATCTATTTTTGGAATTTTATCTATAACTTCTGCTAGCTCTATCTCTTTAGTTATATCTACTAATCTAAAATGAACACGATATCCCTTATCATTAAGCTCATTCTCTAATTTATTACCACTTTCAAAATTCATATCTAAAAAATATACATCTGCATTTTCCTTAGCAAAAGATTCTACAAGTCCTCTTCCTATACCTTTTGCTCCACCTGTAATAACAACAATTTGATTTTTAAAACTCATATTTCTACCTCCAATTAGTTGTTTATTTTATTATTCTAATTTTTTAGAAATTTCCCTTTTAAAAATCAAGAATTAATATTTTTTTAATCTGCAAAAGTTCCATTTTTTAATTGATATGTTTCTAGCTCTAAATAAGTTCTAGTAACTTGATGTAATTTATTTAAAAGGTCTCCTTCTTCTAAATATTCCCCTTTTTTCATATCAACAAGTTTTGGCTTAACTCCATCACCATCAATAAGAAGAAGATTGTCTTTTATTACTCCATAGAAATTATTTTGCACTATATAAGCATATGAACTCTCTTGAGAAACAGTAAAAAGATTTTTTCCCCAACTTGAATTTTTATAGGCTCCTCCTAAAACTCCCATTACAGTAGGAAGAATATCTACTTGAGATGATGTGATATCTTTAATTTCAGGATTAAATATATTTCCTGGTGACCATAAAAGAAGTGGAATTTTAAAATTTTCCCAATTTAAATCAAAATTTGAATCTGTTTTAAATCCATGATCAGCTACAAAAACAAAAATTGTATTTTTAGCCCACCCTTGTTTCTTTACTTTTTCTATAAACTGTCCTAAAGCTATATCTGCAAAATGAAAGGCATTTAATCTGTTAGTCAATTCTCCAAACTCATTATTTTTAAAAAGTTTGTAATTTGAATCTATATCATATGGTGCATGATTGCTTAAAGTAAAAATTGTTGCAAAAAATGGCTTTTTTAAATTATTTAAATAATCGATAGATTTTTCAAATAATTTATTATCTGGCACTCCCCATTTAATAGTTTTATCATCTTTTGAAAAATTTTTTTCGTCTATTATGTTATCCACGCCGTTTAGCTTTAAAAAACCAGCCATATTATCAAATTCAGCATCACCACCATATATAAATGATGTTTCATAACCTCTTTCTTTTAAAATCTTTGGTAAAGAATAAAATGACTTTTGACCTGCTGTAAATTCTTTAGTTACAGAAATTACTTTAGGCGACGGGTATGAAACTGTAACAGAAGCTATACCTCTATTAGACCTAGTTCCAGTAGCATAAAAATTATTAAATAAAACTCCCTCTTTTGCTAATTTATTAAAATTAGGTGTTAAATCTATTTCAGCTCCTTGAGCTCCAATATATTTTGACATAAAACTTTCCATCAATACAATTACAACATTATAATTTTTCTGATTTTTTTGTGTGTCTGTTACTCTTAGTAATGGATTTTTATCAGAAATATATTGAGCTTGTTGATCTTTTACTATTTCTCTTATATTATATTTAAGTTCATCTATTGAAAAAGTTCTTTCTAATGCTCGTCCTTTTCTTTGCTCTTTTTTTAAATTGTAATAAGATCTACCTAAAGAAAAAATAGGATTTATAGCAAATTGGTTCATATATGAATATTCTGAATAATATCCTCTTCCCCAGTCTAAAACTGCCTCTGAAAATCCACCTCTTGATGAAAATACTCCTAATGTTATAATGACTAAAATAGATACCATAGTCTTTAAATTCCCAAAGAAATCAAATCTTAAATTTATTTTTTCTAAATTTTTTTTAGTTAGTTTTATAAAGCCTATTGTTAAAATTAAAATAATTGATAAATTTGTTATAGGGTTATAGTCGTTTCCTGAAAAAAATGTAGCTACTATTTCATTCGTGTCTCCAAAGTAGTTTAAAATAGATGAATTAACATTAAATCCAAATTCTCTAAAATATTCAACATTTCCAAAACTTAAAGAACAAATGATTAAAAATAAAATACTAGTTGGGATTATGTAGATATTCTTTGCTACTCTATAATTTTTTTTATTTAGAATATAAAAAATTATAAATAAAAGTGATGTAATCACGGTGAAACTACCAATAATAGAGTTATCGAAAATCCATCCAACTTTAAATCCTTCATAAATTATTTCTTTTGGAATTTTTATTTCTTTCGGAAAAGTTCTATACAAAAAATAAATTCTACTGATTACCATCATAAAATAAAGATAGATATACTGCTTTATAAAAAATTTTAAAATTATAAAACAGTTATTTTGATTGTTTTTTAACATAAAATAAACCTCGCTCGTAATTAATTGAGTATAAATTCTAACATTTTTTTTATATTAATACAAGTTTTCTAGTCTTTCTTGAACTCTTGTAAAAAAGTATGTATCATTTATTTGAAAATCATGATAAAATTAGAGCATTGCGTATCGTAAAAAAAATATTAATTAAATATATTAGGAGTTAAATTTTATGAGTATTTTAGATGTTAAAAACGTAAGTCATGGATTTGGTTCTAGAGTTATTTTAGAAAATGCCTCTTTCAGACTTTTAAAAGGTGAACATGTTGGATTAGTAGGAGCCAACGGAGAAGGAAAATCTACATTTTTAAATATTATTACTGGTAAACTTATGCCTGATGAAGGGCAAGTCTCTTGGTGTAATCACATCACTACAGGATATCTTGATCAGTATAGTACTTTAGAAAAAGGAAAAACAATTAGAGATATCTTAAAATCTGCTTTTGCTCATATGTTTGAGTTAGAACAAGAAATTATGGATCTTTACACAAAAATGGGAGACTGTACTCCTGAAGAAATGGACATAATTTTAGAAGAAGTTGGAGAAATACAAAGTATCCTTGAAGGAGCAGATTTTTATAATTTAGATTCTAAAATTGAAGAGTACGCTGCTGGATTAGGTTTACTTGATATTGGTTTAGAAAGAGATGTTTCTGAACTTTCTGGTGGTCAAAGAGCTAAAATACTTTTAGCTAAAGTTTTATTAGAAAATCCTATGATTCTAATTTTAGACGAGCCTACAAACTTCCTAGATGAAGATCATATAACTTGGTTAAAAAATTTCTTAAAAAGCTATGAAAATGCTTTTATTTTAGTTTCACATGATATTCCATTTTTAAATGAAGTTACTAATGTTATCTATCATATTGAAAATGCAGTTTTAACTAGATATACTGGTGATTACTATTATTTTAGAGAGATGTATGAACTGAAAAAAAGACAAATAGAAGCAGCTTATAAGAAACAGCAAAAAGAAATTGCTCATCTAGAAGATTTTATAGCTAGAAATAAAGCTAGAGTTGCTACAACAAACCTAGCTAAAGATAGACAAAAAAAGTTAGACCGTATGGAAATTATCGAAATTGCTAGAGAAAAACCAAAACCAATTTTTGGATTTAAAACTGCACGTACACCATCTAGAGAGATTATTACTGTAAAAGATCTTGTTATTGGATATAACGAACCTTTAACAAAACCACTTAATTTTACAATAGAACGTAACCAAAAAATTGCTATAAAAGGTGTTAATGGTTTAGGTAAATCTACACTTTTAAATACAATTTTAAAAAGAATAAAATCTTTATCTGGAGAAATTGAACACGGACAATTCTTAGAAATTGGTTATTTTAAACAAGAAGAAGAAAGTTCTTCTATAACTGCTTTAGATGAATTTTGGAATGAATTCCCTGGATTAACTAATGCTGAAGTTAGAGCAGCTCTTGCTAGATGTGGTTTAACTACAGATCATATTACAAGTCAGATGCGTGTTTTATCTGGAGGAGAAAATGCAAAAGTTAGACTTGCTAAAATTATGAATCGTGAAATTAATTTCTTAATTCTAGACGAGCCTACAAATCACTTAGATGTAGATGCAAAAGAAGAGTTGAAAAGAGCAATTAAAGAATTTAACGGAACAGTATTAATGGTAAGCCATGAACCTGATTTCTATATGGATGTTGCTACTGAAATTTGGAATGTTGAAGATTGGACAACAAAAATAATTTAATATTAGATTTAATTTCGAAACTGCTAATAAAGTTTTTATTAGCAGTTTTTTTATTTAAAAAATTAAAAATAACTTGCATTTTTTCGCCTTTTAGTTTATAATTAATTTAAATTTGTAATAATTACAATTTTATAAAAGGAGGAAAATCATGAAATTATTAATAATAAGTTCAATATTATCTCTATCTTTAATGGCTTATTCTACTGAAAAAAATTTATTAGTTCCTGCCACTGGAACTTTAATGAAATATACTTCGCAAGATACAAAAACAAATTTTAAACCTGTTTCAGCTACTGGAACAATGTTTATTTACTCAAATAATTAATACTTACGCAAAAAAGCCCATTGATTAGATTAACTATTCAATGGACTTTTTCTTTTAAAAAACTTCCAAAAATAATTCCAACAACTATTAAAATAATAAAACTGTCAACAATTAAGTCGACAGTTTTATCTAAAAAATATTTTTTTATTTCCAAATAATGTTTGGAGCTTTTCTCGGAGCAGTTCTTGAATACTTTACATTTGGATATCCAATAACCATGCATGTGACTACAGTTTGTTTCTCTTCGATTCCTAAAAAATCTTTTATTCTAGAATTACCTTCACAAGCTCTTGTAAAAAATCCACTAAAAACAGTTCCTAATCCTAAGGCATCAACCATAAGCTTCATATTTGCTGAAGCTAATCCAGCATTTAAAGGATGCTCTGAAGTAACTACTATTAAAGCTGGTGCTTTAAAAAATAAATTATCTTCTCCTAAAGGATTTGTTATAAAATCATTATACATTTTTATCCACATTTTGGCATATCTCTTATATAAAGGATTTATTGAATTCTCTAAAATATATCCTCCTAAACTATTCAAAACTTCTAAAGTTATTTTTCTAACCTCTTGAATCTCTTCTTTTACTACTATATAGTTTACATTTTGTGCATTACTAGCTGTTTGTGTGAATCTTCCAGCTTCAATTATCTTTAAAAGCTTTTCGTTCTCTACATCCTTCTCCTTAAATTGTCTTATTGTTCTCTCAAATTTTATAAAATTTAAAAGATTATCAGGCTCAATAGTAAATTTTTCTTTATTATATTCAACTACATCATCCATACTATATTCATTTGTAGACACCGCTGCTACCGGGCATACGGCTACACAATGTCCACACTTAAAGCATGTCACATTTTTTATTACTGCCTTTCCTTCAACTAATTCAATATCTCGTACAAAACAATCTTTTACACACATTCCACAACCTATACATATTTTATCATTTACTTTAAACATTTTAAAAACGCTCCTTTCATAAATCTATTTTTTATTAAACTAATTATCTAATATTTTTAATTTTACTATAAATCTATTCTGATCTACTTTTATCTCGTATTTTATTGATGCTAAATTTAAAGCTTTGGATACTATAGATAAGCCTAAACCCATTCCATCAAATTTAAAATCTTCGGCATTTTTGCCTCTTGAAAAAGGTTGAAGAAGTTTTTCAATCTCATTTCCAAGTTTTCCTTGAAAAGTATTCTCTATAACTAAGTAATTAAATTTTTGGAAAATCTTTACATCACCACCAATAATACTATATTTTAAAGCATTTTGGATTAAATTATTTAAAACTAATTTTATAATTCTTGAATCTCCAAGTACATTCTCTGTATCTAAATTTAGATTTATATTTATATCTCTTTCTAATTCAATTATATCGTATCTTTCCAAAGCTTCCTCTATAATTTTTTTTAAATTCACACTCTCATTTCTTAATCTAAAAACTGTACTATCTAATTTAGATAATATTAATAAATTTTCAATTAATTCTTTCATTTCATTTCCAACTTTTAAAATTATTTCATAATACTTTCTTTTCTCGTCTTCTTTAATTTCTTTATGCTCAAGGAGTGCTGTTGCATGAGTACAAATAACAGCAATTGGAGTTCTTAATTCATGAGAGGCATTTGATACAAATGATTTTAAATTAGATACTGATGTCGAAAGCTCTTTTGACATTTTTTCTAAATTTTTACTTAAATCTCCAATCTCATCATTTCTATTAATTTCAATATTTTCAGAAAAATCTAATTTTGAAATTTTTCTAGCCTTTTCATTTAAACATCCTATATCTTTTGTAATTCTTTTAGAAAATATTAATCCTGTTCCTAAAGATATAGCTAATGCTACTAATGCTGTCATAATATTAAATATGTTACTTTCATGACTATGCGCTTGAATAACCGATAAAGAAGTACTTACAAATATTCCACTATCTCTTGATAACTCCTCACCATAATATAAAATCTTAGCATCATTTCCTAATAACTCTTTATCTACAAATTTATTATACGGAATATTATCTATACTATCACTTCTTCTCATCATATGACTTCCCATCATACGACTCTTCTTAGAATTTTTTATATCTATATCTATTCCTTTAGATTCTTTTATATCATAGACATAATTTTCAAAATTATTTTCAGACTGTGTTTCGTAAACAATTTTTGCATTTTGTATAACTTTTAACATTAACTCTTTTTTTCTATAAATATAAAACTTCTCTAAGAAAATAGCATTAAAAGAATAATTTATTAAAATTGTTATCAACACTATAAAGAGTGAAAATCCAAATATTTTAGTAAAGAGGTTAAGTCTAATTTTTGCTAAATACATATCCTACACCTCTTATTGATTTTATATGTTCTCCATACACTCCCATTTTTTTTCTAAGACGAGTTACTAATGTGTCTACCGCTCTCTCTTCTCCACTAAATTCAAAACCCCAAACTTCATTTAACAGTGTTTCTCTTGATAAAATTATATCTTGATTTCTAAAAAAATATTCTAAAAGTAACGTTTCTCTTTTTGACAATACTATTTCGTTATCTTCTACCATAATTTTAAAAGTATTATAGTCAAAACTTAACTTATCTAAATAAAAAAAACTATTATCCTCCATTTTCAAAAGTTTTTTTATTTTTAATATAATTACTTTTGTACTAATTGGTTTAGTTACATAATCATCAGCCCCTAGTTCTAACCCGTGAATCTCATCTAACTCTGTATCTCTAGCAGTCATTATAATTATAGGTGTTTTTGAGTATTGGCGAATTTCTTTACAAATATCCCAACCGTTTTTTTTAGGCAAATTTATATCAAGAAGAACCAATGCCGGAGAAAAAGAATAAAATTCATCTAAAGCTAAATCTCCTTGAGTTACTATTTTTATTTCAAATCCTTCATTTCCTAAACTTTTTCCTATTATATTTGCTAAATTTTGTTCATCTTCTATTATTAAAACTTTTTTTCTCATAAAAACTCCTTTTAACACAGTCCTTAAAATTTATTTTATTATACAATAAAAAGACGGGAATTCCCGTCTTTTATAATAAATTAATTTGTTTTCATTATATTCTGTTGCATTTTTGTCATGTGATTAGCTTTTATTTGATAAATCTCATTATTTAATTTTTCTACTTTTTTCATATCTGGATTTGTTGTATTCATTATTTTACTAATTTCTAATTGTTTCTCTTGAATTTTTATCATATCATCTTGCATCTGCTTTTTTAATTCTGGAGTCATATTCATCATACCCATTTTTCCCATCATATGATTTCCTCCATTTTGTTTATCCATCATTTTGCAACTCATATCTTTATTAGTCATTTCCATATTTGAAATATTCATATTATTTTTCATAAATCCATGATTCATATTCTCCATTGATGTATGTCCGTTTGCAAATGAAACTGCTGATATTACAAAAGCTCCTTGGTATTAAGTCAAGTTTTTAAACATAACTT
>NZ_KI518066.1 GCF_000479045.1 Cetobacterium somerae ATCC BAA-474 | reverse complement strand
CATAATCAGTTATTATAAAATAAAATAGACAAAACATTAAAAAATAAATAAATTTCATGTATTTTTTCCCCTAAATTATACAAAAACTTATAATTTAAAATCAATTCTTCTCTCTTTTAAAAGACAATTATACGAATACTTTTTTAAAAAGTAAAATACTAGATTAACTTTTAATATATTTATTAGCCATATCTTAGTTTTTACAATTTTTAAGAATAATTTCAAAAAATTATAGAAAAAATTTAGGCAAAAAAATACTGAAAACTTTGAGATAAGACAAAAAAAATAGTATAATAATGCGAAAGCTCAAAGTTGTGAATACCACAAAATACCGCAGGTGTTGTGCGGGTGAATAGTTATTTGAGTCAACGTATTAAGAAAAACCAGTTTTAGGAAATATTACACCATATTTAAGAGACTGATAAGCAGCTTTAGCAAGATCTTGAAGTTTAAACCGATGGGAAAAGAAGAAATCTCTACAAAATCCAGTAGGTAAAGAAAAAACAGCATGAATATGTTGAACATCAAAGAGTTGTTCTTTAAGATTAAGTGCCCAATTTTCAGCATAGATTTTACCACAAGAAGAGCAAAATCTAGATTTACAAGAAAAACCAACAATATGCATATGCGAGCATTGATTGCATTTAAAAGCAGTATATCCTCGCGAAATATCGCCACAATCTAAAAATTTGGAAACATTATTCCAGATAGAAGAGTGAAGGTTTTTAGGGAATTTATGTTTAATATTATTCCAAGTTTGATGGAAATGATTTTCAAAGATATATTTTAAAGGTTTAGTATTTTTATTCATGATGATATTATACAACGTTATGAAGAGAAAAGAAAAGCAGCTCACGTTATTTTGTGAGCTGCTATTTTTTACTTGTTATTAATAAAAATTCTAGATATTATTAAACCTAGAACACAAGAAATTATAATTGGATAAAAAATATAAATATATGAACCAAAAGTTTCTTTAAAATATCCACTTATAAATCCTTGAGTA
The DNA here is from genome assembly GCF_000479045.1 of Cetobacterium somerae ATCC BAA-474. Classification (NCBI taxonomy): domain Bacteria; kingdom Fusobacteriati; phylum Fusobacteriota; class Fusobacteriia; order Fusobacteriales; family Fusobacteriaceae; genus Cetobacterium; species Cetobacterium somerae. The sequence continues at coordinate 7,919 of NZ_KI518066.1, read as the reverse complement.
ACAGCTCCAATACCATATGCAGTAAAGAGTAATCCATAATTTGCAGTGTAATAATTTTTTCCAAAAATATTAACTGTTGATGCAGGAGCGATAGCAAGCCATCCACCTAAATTTAACCAAATTATTGAAAAAGCTAAAGAAAAAGCTATAATATTAGATTTAAAAACTAATGAAACTATTCCGGCAAAAATTATTGATAAATATGATAATGTAATTGCATTTTTTGATCCTAATTTATCTGTTATTGCTCCAAATAAAGGTCTTCCAACTCCATTAAATAATGCAAAGAAAGATGTGAAAAATGCAGCTTTTAAAGGTGTTATACCGATAACTTCTTGTGCATAAGAGCTTGAAATACCAATAATCATAAGTCCGCAGAAGGTTCCAATCATATAACATATCCATAAAGCGTAAAATTTTGATGTTTTTAACATTTCTTTAGGCTTAAATTCATCTATATTACTAGCTGTATTACTGATATATTGATTTTTATCTTTATTAGGAAATTTTAAAAATAAAGATAAAAATGTTAAAATTATAGAAAATAAAATTCCTAAAATTTTAAAAGTTGAAAGAACTCCAAATTTAATTATTAATTCTCCTGCTATAGGAGCTGTTAAAAAAGGTGAAAGTCCAAAACCTAGTAGTGTTAAACCAACAGCAAATCCTTTTTTTTCAGAAAACCATTCTGTTACAACAGCGATGGGAATACCATAAACAATTCCAACACCAATTCCACCTAAAAAACCATAAGTTAAAATAATAAATTCAATACTTTTTGCAAAACCAGCTAAAATCCAAGCTAGTCCAATTAAAACAGATCCTAATATAGACAAAAATTTAGGATTTATTTTTTTATAAATAACCCTGTGATAGGCATACTAAATGCATAGAAAAATAAAAAAACTGTGTAAGGCATTCCTGACATCATTGATGAGACGTGTTTTCCAGTAATTTCTTCTAAAACTTCAACCAGAGGTCCTTGAAAAACTCCCCAAGAATAAATAGTACCCATACATAAAAACATAACTAAACCAGTAATAATATAAAATTCTCTTTTCTTCATAAACCTCCTAATATTTTTGAACTGTGATTCAATGTAGGATACTACATTTTTCAAAAAAATAAAAGTTTTTTTTATATTTTTGATAGTTGATATGCTAATCTATATTTTATAGAAGTAAAATTTAAAGAAAACTCTATTTAGAATGTATTTATTCCCATTCTATAGTTTTAATTAATTCTTCAGTTACTTCATCAATATAAAGATTATCTAAGATAACTTCGGCCCACGAATATTTTTTTATCATCTTCTTTAGTAGGACAATAGACAGAGCTCTCACCATATCAACTTCACTCCACATAGAGTTACTTAAAAACCTAAAATCGTTCTCTTTAGCTTTTTTTATTCTCTCTAACTTATCGTTACACTCATCACAGATAAAGATACATCTTTTTACCTCTGGCTCCTCTTTAACTGGAGGAACTTCAAAAACACTTAAGCTTACACCTATAGCTTCACAAAGCTCACATTTTAACTCTCCTTTATTTTAATTCTATAGATTGATGGTAAATAACTCAAAAAAAATATCTATGAACACTTGTAAATTACTTCTAATAATTTTTAAGTGTTATAATCAATAATTTGTGTATTAAATCTAATATGTATAAATTTATATATAAATACAAGACTGAAAATTTTAGGTGGTTATTTATTATATCTACTTTTTATAAATTTCTATAAATCTCGTATTCTCCTAATAATACGAGATTTGTTTTATTGATTTTACTAGGAATAATCAATATATTAAAATTTCACCTTTTAAAAGCGATATTAAAATTATATAAATGCGAGAAATATATATAATAAAAAAATACCACCCAAAATAAGAATGGGAATGGTATTTTTCTAAAATAAATATTTAATTTCATTATTTTTTATTATAGGTCGTCTTAGTTATTCTCAGAAATTATCTCTTCAACCTCTTTATTTTCTAGTATATTTTCTATTAAATCACTATTCTCCTCTATCGTTATTCCAAAAATCCCATAAAATATCGAAATAACAGGACAAATTAGATTAAATAGACAAAATGGTGCATAAATATATGTTGGAACTTCAAAAGTACTTGCCACAAAAGCTCCACATACAGTCCATGGAACCAAAGGTGATGTTATTGTTCCTCCATCTTCTAGAGCTCTTGATAAATTCTTTGGAGCCAAATTTAGTTCCTCATAATTTTTTCTAAACATTCTACCAGTTATTACAATTGACATGTATTGTCCACCCGCACATAAATTAGTTAGAATTGGAGTAATCACAGAAGCTACTACAATTTTATTCTTAGTATTAGCTACTTTAGATATTGTTGTTGCTAATTTATCTAGCATTCCAGATTTTTCCATTATTCCTGCAAAGGCTAAAGCTGAAATAATCAAAGATATTGTCATTAGCATTGAAGACATTCCACCACGAGTTAATAAACTATCTATAGCTTTAACTCCAGTTTCACTTTTATATCCAAATTGTAAAACTCTCATAATATCAATTAAAGCTTTTTTTTGAATTACCATTGCTGCAACTCCACCTAATAAAGCACCAGAAAATAATCCAGGTAAAGCTGGAACTTTTTTCATAACTAATCCTATTGTTAAAATTGGAATTAAAATTAGCCAAGGAGTTATTGTAAAAGTTTGATTTAAAGTCGTTAACATTAAATCTACTCCAATATTATCAATTACTGCATTAGAATATTTATTTCCTAAAATAATAAAACCTATAAGAGCTAAAATATATGCTGGTACAGTTGTGTAAAGCATATGTTTTATGTGATCAAATAATTTTGCTCCAGCCATAAGCGGAGCTAAGTTTGTTGTATCTGATAGTGGGGACATCTTATCACCAAAATATGCTCCTGATAATACAGCTCCTACTATAACTTCTCGAGGAATTCCTAGCCCCTCCCCCATTCCAATTAAAGCGATTCCTATTGTTGACATTGTTGTCCAAGAGCTACCTGTTGAAATTGATATTAATGATGAACTAATTAAAGCTACTGGTAAAAATATATCTGGTGTTATCATTTTAAGACCATAGTATATCATCGTAGGTACAGCTCCTGATAATATCCATGTTCCTATGGACATTCCTATAACTAACAGTATCATTATTGGAATTATAACCATTTTTAAAGTATCTGAAATTCCACCCTCTAAATTTTTCCAATTACATTTTAATAAAACTTTTGCTACTAAAGCCGCAAACATTGCTGAAGCAAAAACTGGAAAATGAACTGGTAATTTAGCTATTATAACTGCATAAGATATTATTATAAGAAGAAAAGCTATCGGTAATAAAGCTATATATAAAGGTATATCTTTTTTACTATTCATAGACCCTCCTTACTCTTTTATTAACTTGACATTATTCCCAAAATATTCCACCATGGATAAGCTATTCCTAATAAAATAACTAATCCTAAAAACATACGAACTATAAGAATCTTTACTAAAGTACTTAAAGATACATATCCTGAAGTATAAACTAATAATAATCCTGCAAATTCATATGGTAATAGATACTGATCTAAAGAAACTTGAAAAATATATGTCATTACATAAGGATTTATATTATTTTCAAGTCCTAGTTGAATTAAAGGTATTGTGAAAGAAGACATAGCTGCTAATGGTGTAAGTAAAAAGTTTAATAAAATACCAGAAATATATGATACTGTTATTATAGAAAAGTTTGATCCTTTGAAAAATGGTTGTAGAAAATCTTTTATTATATTTATCGCCTGAGTCTCTGATGCAACGCTTCCGATGCTCATGGCCCCTACAATAAACAGAAGTGATAATAAATTTACTTTTTTTAAACTCTCATTATTTAATAATCCTAGTTTAGGTATAAAAAATAATGAAGAAAGAACTACTAAAATCCAAGCTGAGTTGATTTTATGAATACTTTCTGTAGACATAAATAGAAGTGCAACTCCCATAACTATAAAAGCTTTTTTCTCTTTATCTTTTATTTTACCTAAATCTAAATATTTTTTTTCTAACAACATCCTTTTTTCTGAAGTTAAAGGTTTAGTGTTCTTTGCAAATAAAACCAATACTCCTAAAGAGCCAAAAGTATAAAAAAATATATATGGTAAATTATGAATTAAATATTGCATCCAAGTTAAAGTTTGACCAGTAACTTGTTGAGCATAATTTAATCCAATTATAATTCCTGAATCTCCTGTTGCAAATCCAAGTCTTAAAGTTGAGATAACGAAAAATCCAGCCATTGTTAGCAGTGTTGCTTCTAAACTTTTAGGTTTGTAACCTAAAGTTTCAATCAGACCCATTGTTATGATATTAAAAATTACTATTTTAGCAATAACCGATGGAATAAATGGAGTTATAATTATTCCTGCTAAGGTTATCCCTAAAAGGATAGTTGCAAATGTTTTTCCAAATTTTGCAATACTCCAAATAGCTATTCTTCTAGCCACACCAGTTTCATTAAGCATTGTTGACATTAACATAGCTGCTAAAACCAGCCAAGGAATTGTTGAAGTCCAAGGTTTAAAAGCCGTATTCGGTGAGGCCACTTTAAAAACAACGTATAAAGTTGGAAGTAACAAACCTGTTATAGCGTCTGGAATTAATGAAAAACACCAAAGCAAAACAGCGAATATAGTAATCACAAAAAACATTGATGTTTTATAATCTAAACTATAACTTTGAGCTGTAACCCAAATCATAATTAATGCTGTAAATGTTCCAATCCATTTATAAAAATCGCTATTTATTGTATAGAAAGAGCCTTTTAAGGCTCTTTCACTCTCCATCTCTCTCATTTTCTTTAATCCTCCTATAGATTTCTCTCTATAAACTCTTCAACTTCATCAATTGGATTAAATCCTGAAAGTCTGTCAACAATCTCATTATCTTTTACTAATAATAAAACTGGAATTGACTTTAAACTATGCTTACTCATAAACTCTTTATTTTTATCAGCGTCTAAATGGAATGCGACCATATTAGCTTCCTCTTTATAAATTGGAACTAACTCTTCTAATATAGGTTGAAGAGCCATACAGTTTTTACATCTTTCTGCTCCAACAAATATCATTCCTATATTTTCAACTTTAGAAATTTCATCGTTAAGATTTTTTTCATCTAAATGTGCGAATAACGTAGAGTTTATTTTAAATAATTTAGGTTTTTCTTCTGTTTCGTCTCCAGCAGCTACACATGCATTTAAAGCATTTGATTTTTCCCATGGTGAAACTCCATCAACAGCAACTCTTGTTGCTCCACCTAAAGGTTTTGATCCAGGAACTCTAAATGTAGAAACATCTACCTTTTTAATTGGAGTTTCCTCTGGTTTTTCCAGTTGAGGTACCCACTCGTAAGGAACTCTATAAGCTCTAAAAATCATATTCATATTCATAATCTCTTTATCCCAATATGGATTTATATATTCCCATACAATTTCATAGCTTGGAGTTACTTCAATCAATCTTCCATTTGATCCCTCAGTTATTAAAGTATTTCCATTTGCTAATCTTTGAGCTCCACTTATAAACGGACTATAAAATCTTGAAGCATCTAATGGCATTACAAATCCAGCTTCTTTTGGTGTATATTGCCATACAATTTCTAATGTAACTGGATCTATTTCTAATATTCTAGAGTAATCTCTTCTTGCATTTTTCTCTCCATATTTAGATTCAGGATTTGGGGCACCATATCCTGCCCATCCACCGTTATCAAATACAAGAACATTTCCTTCTCCAGGTAATCCTCTTGGAATCATATGTGCATGGTGTTGTCCAATGATACATCCTAAATGCTTGAACTCTGGAGTATTATAATATGGACCAATTTTCCATACAACCTCTCCAGTTTCTTTACTTATTATAGCGATAATATTTGTTTCTCTTCCATCCCAAATTATATTATCTGGATGGAATCTTTCATCACCAGCATCGTACCACTTGTTAGGACCTAAAGCTGACATTGAGTTTATATGCATCCAGTCTCCAACTTTTTCTGGCTCAACACTTCTTAAATTTGGATTTCTAAATAAAACATTTTTAGCTTCTTCTGAAAATCCAAACTCATCAAAATGTTCATTACAAACCCATTCCCAAATTATTTTTCCATCCTCATCAACTTCATAAATAACATCATCTAATAATAATTTATCTGATATTTTTAAATTTCTCACTGTTTTATGTCCAAGTATTAAAGTTTTTCCACCATGTACCTTTGGTTCCATACCAGGTGCATAGTATCCAACTGGATTTCCCTCTCTTTGATAATCATGATGTTGTCTTGCCATCCATCTTGGCTCCGTCCCTTCATCTTCGATATATTCATATCTATCAAATCTCCAAACTTCATTTCCATCCCAGTCTAGTTGTACAACATCCTCATAATCTTGCATTCCAAACTTTGAACTTCTCTCTCTTTTACTACCTAAAACATATCCTCCTGGAAACATCTTTGCAGGAAAACCTTTTAAATTTTCCCAAAGTCTAATCTCTCCTCCATTCATATCTATTAGCATTACCCCTTGTCCTTTTAAAGGAAAAAGTGTATACCCACTCCATGCTTTTTCTGGATTATAAATCGTTGCTCCTGTTGGATAAATCGTTGGATGACCCATTTTGTAACCTCCCTATTTTTATGTGTTTTTATTTTATTTGTTGATTATTAGTTCTGGACTCTCTATATTTTCTTTATCAAAGAATTTTGCTAAATATCTATTTTTTCTAATATCAATATAGATAAAATCTTCTATGTTATTCTCTCTTAACTCTTTTTCTTTTTCAGAGAGATATTTTAATCCATCACTATCTAATGAATTCCAAAAACCAATAGCTACATTTTTATCCTTGATTCTATTTGCATAAACATTCATCTCTTCTAAATATTTTTCTGCTGCTACTGCCGCTACAGCTCCATCTGCTGCTGCTGTTATAACCTGCTTTAAATATTTTTCTCTTACATCTCCAGCTACAAAAACACCAGAAATTGATGAATTTAATAGAGTATCGCACTCAATGTGGCCTCTCTTATCAAGTTTTAAATCTGTTTCTTCTAAAAATTCAGTATTCGGAATCATTCCAACAAAGAAAAATACACCTTTGCAAGGGATATCTGTTATTTCACTTGTTTTTAAATTCTTAACTTTTACTCTCTCTACAGACTCATCTCCTATAATCTCATCTAAAGTTGAATTCCAAATAAACTCTATTTTAGGATTTTTAAAAGCTTCCTCTGCACTTAATCTATTACAATCTAATACTCCTTCATCATGAAGAACTATAACTTTTACTTTTGAAGCATATTTGGATATAAACATTCCCTCTTCAATAGCTTGATCTCCACTTCCAACAACAACAACCTCTTGATTTGAGAAAAATTCAGCATCACAAGTAGCACAATAGGCCACACCTCTACCTTTAAAATCTATTTCCCCAGGAATTCCTAAAACTCTAGGTCTTGTTCCTGTTGCAAAAATTACACTTCTAGCTTTATATTCTTTTCTTCTACTTTTTAAAATTTTTATCTCACCATTTAATTCAACTGTTCTTATACTATCTCTTACAATTGTAGCACCTAATTTTTCTGCGTGTTTAGACATAACTTCACCTAGTTTTTCTCCAGATGTTTTTGGTATCCCAGGATAGTTGACTATCTCAGTAGTTTTTGCAGCCATTCCACCTATAGATCCTTTTTCTAAAATTAGAGTTTCCATTTTTGCCCTAGCTCCATAAACCCCTGCTGCTAATCCTGCTGGTCCTGCTCCAACGATTATTAAGTCGTAGATTTTTTCCATGCTCTCCTCCGATATTTAAATATAATGATACTTTTCAAATAAAAATATAAATATATAGTATAAAAAATATTTATACTAT
>NZ_KI518065.1 GCF_000479045.1 Cetobacterium somerae ATCC BAA-474 | reverse complement strand
ACTTTAACTTGGGATGTTTCTTTAATTTCATACAAGGATATCTAATCTATGACTGAAATAAATTAAGAGTTTTAACAAAAAATATTTATAATTCATCATTGCTCTTTTTAAAATTAATTAATAAGAAAGATTTTTTATCAACTTTAATGCTATTTTGATAAAATGGTATCTCAGAAAAATTTACAATTATCTCCTTCCCATTAGAAAAGGTAGTTTTTTGTACAAGCCTATCTTCTGTCAAATAACAAAAATCTACCATCTCTTCTAATGCCAACTCTCTATGTAATTTACTAAAATTTTGAAAGTGTTTTGTAATTCTATCTTTATTTTCTTTTAATGTTTTTCTATCTAGATGATACATAGGAGGAACATTATAAAGAATCCCTCTCAGTACTATATCTTTTTGTCTATTTTTAACTTTTAAAGTATGAAAAATCCAATGATTAGTACCTATAACAGAATCATTATAAACTAATTGATATAATGGAATATTAAAAAGTTCATTATAAAATATATAATCAGCTTCATCAACAAGAAGAATCTCCTTTTCAAAATATTCTGGAACACCTCCATCCTTACTAACATATCTTCCTATAAAATAATCTGAATTTGGATTTTTCATATCCTTATATATCCACCAAGGCACAATACCAGTAAAAATACCATGAGCATAAGATATAGTTGCAGCTGCAAAATCATCTCCATCCTCTGATCCTATAACTAAATTATATTTATCTTTTATTAAATCCATTCTTTTTATTCTTTGATTAACCTGCTCCTCCTCATCACTTTCATTTCCTGGAGTAAAATCATCATAAATCTCTCCCACTGCATCTGTATCCACAAACCAACTATTAAACTCAAGTTTTGAAAAACGATTTAATCTATAATTCACTTCATCAAAAGAAAACTTAGGATTTAACTCTCTTCCAAAACCATTAAATCCAGTAACTTTTTCTCCATTTTCTAAAGTTATCGTACTACTATCAAAAAGTGTCTCATCTTGAAAGCTTGCTGTATTCCATTTTTCCTTCCCTTTCAAATGGATGCTTTTATAAGAATCATAAGCTCCCACTAAATAACCCATACCAACAGCTTTTTTTATGAATTTTGGATTCAATTCTCCCATTGTATAGTTATGAAATCCAAGCCATGCTTTATCTATTCCAAATTGATTAAGAGTTTCTAAAATTTCTATTGATGTTCCTTCACCCCAATAATTTATAGGAGTCATGAATTTCCCAAATGTTTTTTCTATTTCTAATTTTAAATTTTGAGAAATTTTCACTGAATTTTCCTCATTACTAAAAATCTCATTATATAAAAGTTCATTAAAATATTTAATAAAAGTTCTTTTTTCATATAAATTCAATTTTTGATTTGGTTTCAATTGCTCAATAAAATTTTCAAACTCTTTCGAAGTAGATATATTTTTAGAAAATAACTCCATTAAAAAACTCTTTTTATTTCTTAATTCCTCTTTAAATCTATTAAAAAATCCATTAAAATCTCTTATATCCTCAATAGAAAATAACACCTCTCCTGTTATATAAAAATGCGGTGCTCCCAAAAGTTTTTCAACATTTGAATTCTCTTTAATCTTTTCTTTTAAAGTTTTAAATTTCCCAGTTTGTATTAATTCTTTTCTATAAATTTTAGCGCTCTCTGCTATTGATAAAACATTTGGATAAATCTTAAAATTTATCTCATTATTTTTAGAAATTTTTGAAAAACTATGGGAAAATGATAATATATTATCTTTGTATGTAACTTTATTGTGATACCTATTATCATAAATATATGTGACATACTTTCCATTACTTTTTATAGAAAATAAATTCATTGAAAATACACTAGATCCTTGACTACTATCCAATTTTTTCTCTAAATACCCTTTCCAAATTTTATCATTTGTTGGAACTCTTTTTCCATTTTTTAAAGGTAAAATAAACTCTTCAGATTCATATGCTATTAAGGGAAATAAAAAATCTCCACTCTTTGGCTCTCCTTTAACAGATATATAATCTTCAAAAAAAGTAAGTGTAATTAAAGAGTTTTTTCTCTCAAATATAATTTCATTATCTTTTTTTGAAATAACTTTAACTTCAAAATATTCTTGTGAACCAGAAAGATTTACTTCTTCATTCATAGTTTTCCATTTTATCAAAAAAGTATTTAAATCAACTAAATACTCACCTTTATCAACTTTAATACTCTCTAAGCCAAAACTTAAAATACTACTTAATATAAATATGCAAATAAAAACAACTCTTTTCAATGTATCTCTCCTCCTAAATCATTAATAAAAAAATTATATAGGAGAATTGTTATGACTATGTTAAGATATCTCATATTATTTTTAAAACAGGTGAATATATGAAAATTTTAATAATTGAAGATAACAAAGCTATCGCTGAGATGCTCAAAAACTTTTTTGATTCTGAAAACTGGGAGACATCAATATTTCATGAAGGATATGATGCTCTTGAAAATTTTTATTTAATAAAACCAGATTTGGTTATATTAGATTGGATGCTTCCCACAATCTCTGGAATTGATTTATGTAAAGAGTTAAAATTAGCTAATCCAAGCACTCCTATTATTATGCTTACTGCTAAAAGTCATGACTTAGATGAAATTACAGGTTTCAATAGTGGTGCTGATGATTACATGAGAAAACCATTTAATCCTAAAATTTTACTTTTAAGAATAAAATCTCTTTTAAGTAGAAAAGAAAAACATCAAGTAAAAATTGATGAAAATTCGTATTTAGATTTATCTAAAAAGCAAGTTTTCAATAATAACTCTCCTATTAATCTATCTCCAAAAGAGTACGAATTACTACTATACTTAGGTGAAAATAAAGATAGATATTTCTCAAGAGAACAGTTAATCGAATACATCTGGGGCTTTGATTTTGATGGAGATTTTCGAACAGTTGATACTCATATAACAAATTTAAGAAAAAAACTTCAACTTGAAAATCTCAAAAACAAAAGAGGGATTGGCTACTCGCTGGTGAGTGAAAAATGAAGTTAAAAAGAAAATCATTTATTATTATAAATCTTACTTTATTAATAAGTTTTATTCTTTTTTTCATTTTAACAGAAAATTTTGGAAAAAAATATTATTTCTATAAAGAAAATTCAGAACTTAATAAAATTGAAAACTCTATAAAAAACGGTAATAATTATAACTTACCTCCAGATATTCTAGTTGGTAATATTCCAATTTTAAAAGACAATTTTGAATTTAATAACCAACTAAAATTATCTCTTTTTCAAAAAGATAGTTGGAAATATAATTTTTGGTTTGGAAATGATGCTCTAAAAAAATTAGATGAAACTGGAACCATTACAATGAATTTTCAACAAAGAAATCTTAAGAGTTCGTTCTTAATTAGAGTTTTTAAGAAACAAAATAATTTTATTGTTCTTTGTTTACCACTTTCGGCTATAGAAGAAAATTTAAAATTAATGAAAACTTTTTCATTGTATATATTTTTTATAATTTCTATCTTTATCTGGAGTGTTTATACTTATTATTTTAGAAAGATTGCAAAATATATATCTAATATTGAGTTATCTTTAGATAAAATTTCAAAAAAAGATTTTTTAGAAATTGAACCTATAAATTCTAACGATGAGTTTGGAAATATCTCAAAAAAATTGGTTACTGTTTCTGAAGAGTTAAAAGAATATTTTGAATTTTTAAATAAAAAGTATGAGTCTCAAAAATATTTTTATAACAGTTTAGCTCATGAATTAAAAACACCAATAACTGTTATTAGCGGTTATACTTATTATATTAAAGATATTCTACAAAAAGAAGATCAAAAATATTGCGATTTGATAATTAATGAGTGTATTGGAATATCACAATTAGCCAAAAAATTTCAACTTTTAGCTGAAAATTTTAAAAATTTAGAAATTTCAGAATTTTATTTAGATGAATTAGTGAAAACTAGTATTGATAAATTTCAACTAGATTTTTCAGAGAAAAATATATATGTTGAATTTTTCTCAAACCCTATAAAGATTGTTGGTGATTATAATTTAATTAAAGTCTCTATAGATAATTTAATTTCAAATAGTTTAAAATTTACTAAAAATATTATACGTATCTCACTTTATTCTAATGACAATACGATTGTTTTTTCTATATATAATAACGGAACAAATATTCCTTTAGATAAAATCTCAAAAATATGGGAACCATTTTTCTTTATTGAAAAAAATCATAAAATTGATAACTGGGGATTTGGTTTATCTATTGTTGCCGATGTTGTTAAAAGACATAATGGTAATTATAAAGTTGAAAATAAAGATAATGGCGTTGAGTTTAAAATAATTTTACCTAATATTTTAAAATAAAATAGGATACAGGAGGTTACTATGTTCAAATTAAAAAAAGGAGATATAATTGGATATTATTCTCCATCTGCCCCAGCTACTTTTTTTGCACCTACACGATACAAAAGAGCTCAATTTTTTTTAGAAAGTAAAGGTTTTAAATTAACTTCTGGAAATCTCTCTGGAAAAAGTCAAGGTTATAGATCTGGAAGCATTGCTGAAAGAGCCAATGAACTAAATACTCTTATTGAAGATAAAGAGATTAAGTGTATTATGTCAACTATTGGTGGAAGCAATTCAAATTCTATCCTGCCTTATTTAAATTTTGAGGAAATTAAAAAAAATCCAAAAATATTCATAGGATACTCTGATGTAACTGCAATTTTATTGGCCATATATGCTAAAACAGGTATCATAACTTTTTATGGTCCTGCCCTTGTAGCAAGTTTCGGAGAGTTCTCACCATTAGTGGAAGAAACTTTCTCATACTTTTCAGATATTTTAATGACTGACTTAGAACTACCTTATACATTCAAAACTCCTGATAAATATACTGATAAGTTCATAAATTGGGAGGATCAAAATACTTCTAAAACTACTTACGAAAACAGATTAGTTACTGTTATTCCTGGAAAAGTTTCAGGACGATTAATAGGTGGAAATTTAAATACAATGTATGGAATTTGGGGAAGTGAATATATGCCTGAAATTAAGAAAGGAGATATTCTTTTTATTGAGGACTCTTTAAAAACTGCTGCTGATATAGAGCGAAGTTTTTCTTTTTTAAAGCTTAATAAAGTTTTTGAAAAAGTCAGTGGAATTATTTTAGGTAAACATGAACTTTTCAACGACCAAAACAGTGGAAAGAAGCCTTACGAAATTCTATTAGAAGTTCTTGGAGATACAAAACTCCCTTTTCTAGCTGAATTTGACTGTTGCCATACTCATCCTATGTTAACTCTTCCAATTGGAGGACAAGTTGAACTTGATTCTACAAATAAAAAAGTAACACTTTTGAAGTTTTAAAAAAATTTATAATTTTTAAAACTTTTTTATAAAACTTGTGGTCTAAATATTATAAAAAGTGTTAAAAGTAAAATAATTTTAATCCCCCCATTGGAGCCTCTCCCCCCAGAGGCTCCTTTACTTTTTTGTAATTTCTATTTGATAAAAAGATACAAATTCTATTATAATTTTTTTATATGTATTTATAAAAATTATTATACTTGATATAAGAACTCCAATGCAGCTTCTAAAACCAAATTTGAATTTTAAATGGATTTATAGAGCTATTGTGATCCTTAAAACTTCAGCTAAAGAAACTAACATATTAACTTAAATTCCACTCGATAGAACAGTTTTAAAATTATAGAGTTAAATTATTTTTAATGGACTCTGCCAAACAATTTCCTGTTATACTTCCTAAGTGGGCTATATTAATAATTAATGTTATCGTTCCTAAAGCTATTACCAACAAAATTGATGTAAAATTAATATGAAAAATTTCTTTAATTAAATATGTAATTCAATATTTACTTTACAAGGTCAATCTTTTGAGTTTTTATAGTATAAAAAAATTCATAGATTTCTGTAGCATCTTCATCTAAAAATTTATTGGTAACAACCGCTCTTATTCCAATATCTCCCTCTATGACATCTAGATATCCATAGATAAATTGAAACTCTTTAAATCTACTTTTTAGTTTTTTTTCAAGCTTCTCATAGAGATCTCCCTGCATTAAAATCTCTATAAATAGCCCTGTATTTTTATAAAAATAGTTTTGTGAAGAGATTCTGTTGTTTAGATTTATAAATTTAGCTTTCAGATTTGGATTGAGCGAGTTCATTGGAGAATTAAACTTTTTCCTTGAGACAAAAAAATCTGCACCACTTCCAAATGATGTCATATTAACTCTATAAAAAACTCCATCATCTGAGAAACTATAATAACTTTTTTTTATTTTTTCTGGATTGGTAGTAGTATTAAGATATACCATGTAATTATCTGGAATATTTAAACTCATTTCTTTAAATAGATCCACACAGTACTTTACGCTTTTATCTTTAAAAAAACCTTTTCCTAAATAAAACTCTATGGCATAAGATCTATCTCCATAAATAGTTTCTATATCAGACATTTGAATAAATTTCTCTCCAAAACTTTTCTTAAACTTCTCTGAAACTTTCAGCTGTTTTTTTACAAAAATATTTTTCTCATTTCTAGCTTCCTCTATCCCCTTTAGAATATCCTTTGAGCTATCCTTTTCGTTAAAAACATATGAGAACTCCTCCTTGTCCAATTTATCAACTAGTATTACTTTATAGTTCCCCTCCCACTTTTTAAATGTTTCTGATGGATAGATTTTAATAACTCTCTCTATTTTTATCTCGTTTTTAAACTCTGTGGCAATTAGATTTTTAATCTCCTTTGAATAGAGATGACTCTTTAAAAAAATTATGCTAAAAATAAAAACTACAATGTTTTTAATCATTCTTCTCTCCCTCTAAACCCCATCTTACCAATATCTTTTTTTTAATTTTTTAACCATCTCTTTTGCCCACTCATCCTCAGGATTAAATTGAAGAACTTTTTCAAAATCCAAACGAGCTTTTTTGGAATTCCCCAATTCGTTATTGATATTTCCTCTATTAAAATAAGCATCTGAATAATCAGGATTTAACTCAATAGCTTTTGTGTAATCCTCTATGGCTTCACTATAATTTTTTAATTTTTTATTGTAATAACCTCTATTGTAGTGGTAGCTTGGATTTTTAGGTGCTAACTTTACTATTTCATTGTAATCTTCTAAAACTTCACTATATTTTTGAAAATTTGCCAATAAAGCTGCTCTTCTAAGGTAACAGTTTAAAGTATTACAATCAAAACCTATTGACACAGTGTAGTCCTCTATGGCTCCTGTAAGATTTTCCAACTCCTCTCTCACAAGTCCTCTGTTATAATAAACACGTGCATACCTTGGATCTATCTCCAAAGTTTTTTGGTAGTCCTCTTCAGAACCTTCTAAATTTTTCAATTTTCTTTTTGCGTTTCCTCTGTTGTAATAACTATCAGTATCTCTATAGTTAAGGTTGATAGCTCTTGTATAATCCTCTATGGCTCCTTCATAATTCTCTAACTCCATCTTTGTATTTCCTCTATTGTAGTAGGCAAGTGCGAACTCTGAATTATATTCAATGGCGTCACTATAAGATTTTATAGCTCCCTGATAGTCTCCCATATTATTTTTTAAAACACCAATATTTAAATAAGCCTCTGCAGATCTATTTAAATTAAGAGCAGCTTCATAATCTTTTAACGCTCCTTCCATATCTCCAATTTCACTTTTTGCAATCCCTCTATTCACATAGGGTCTACTAAAATTTGGTGTCAGCATTATTGCAACATCACAATCAGCTATAGCTCCCTCATAATCCCCTAGATTATTTTTAGGAATTGATTTATTGTAGTGAGCATATGTAAAATTAGGGTTGATAGCAGTTGCTTTTGAATAATCATCTATAGCTTCCTCATAGTAACCTAACTCCACTTTACAAAGTCCTCTCTTATTATAGGCATATAAAAACATGGGATTTATATAAAGTGCTTGAGTGTAATCCTCTATCGCTCCCTCATAATTAGAGTAAACATCTTTTTTCAAATTTCCTCTCATATAAAGAGTGATAAAATCAAATGGATTTAACTCTATCTTTTTGTCATACTCCTCTATATTTTTATAATCACTTTCAAACATCCCTTTATAATCAAAATATCCATCTCGATTATCACTATCCTTATGAAACTTCTCTATCCCTTTGTTATAATCATTTACAGCAAGTGGAGTCTGCCATAAATTCATATGGCAAATAGCTCTTGCTATATAATTATTTGAATCCTCTGGATTTTTTTCAATTAGAGTGGTGAAATCCTCTATCGCCTCTTCATAATTTTCTAACTTCATCTCATAGTCTATTTTTTTACGAAGCAAATAGTAAGAGCTGTTACTTTCCATCTGTTTTTTACAGTCTTCTAAACTTCCAGTGATATCACCAATTTCTTCTCTAAGGTCCATTCTTCTAAAATAGTAGTTAAGATTTTCTGGATTTAGCTCAATAGCTTTTGAGATATCCTCTTCAGCTCCTTGATAATCTCCAATTTTTGTTCTTAGTCCACCTCTAATCTCATAATTTTTTAAAAGATCAATATTCTTCTCTATATTTTCTGAAGACTCTCTAATTAAAGAGTCTATTTTTTCCTCAAGTTGATCCTCTGTCAGTAGATTTCTCATGAACTCTTCAAAGTTTTTTGCTAAAAAAGTTATTCTATAGTCACTCTCTTGATCTACTAAGGCAACCTCTGGCTCCCCATCTGGTCCACACTTTCTATAATCTAAAAGCAGCATCAAATGCCCATAGCTTATATGACTACCAAAATATACACCATACTTTGGATAACCCCACTCCTCTGTCCAAAACTCATTTCCAAATTTTCCACACAAAGAGTACTCTTTTGTAGAATCAACTCCAAATATCCCTTCAAAATATTCATAGTCATAATCAAAATCTGGAACTAAATAGTAATTCTTTAATAGACTCCATCCATTTCTTTCCAATAAAAGATTTACATAACTCTCAGGTAATTTATATCCCAATTGAAGTTCAACATCTTTTATTTTATTGATGTCTGTTTCCCCACCAGTATAGAAAAAATCCTTAGAATCCCACATACCTAAACTTAAACTTTTCATTTTTTGCTCCTCAGTATCTTAATTTTTAATCTTCCCATTTTCGTAATAGCTTTCAATAATTCTATCTGCTTCTCCAACTTTGCAAAACATTTCAGTTTTTAGTTGTCCATTTTCATAATATATTTTAACAACTCCATCCTCTATATCATCCTTATAAAATGCTTCTGTTCTTAATTGCCCATTTTCATAATAATCCTTTGCAACACCATTTAACTTTCCATCTTTATATGTGAACTCCCCATATACTTTTCCATTTTTATAGTATATTTTAGTTACTCCATTTAATTCACCATTCTTATATACTCTTTCACTTTGAAGTTCTCCACTTTCAAAATAATCCTTAACAATCCCATTGTCTTTTCCTTTTTCATAGATTAACTCAGTTTTTAATTTCCCACTTTTATAATATATCTTTGTCACTTCATTTTTATCACACGCACTAACAAATAATAATATAATCAAAATCAAATATTTTTTCACGTCTTCCTCCTAAAGTAATTTTTTATACAGCTCCAACTTTACTTTAGCTAATACGATGGCCAATATTGTGGTCCAGCTTCCCACAAAACAACTTTTACCCCATTTCTATACTCACCATTTTCTTTTAATGCTCCATTAGAAAAATATATTTCATATGGACCGTCTAATACTCCTTTAACATAGTTAAAAGATGATATTAAATCACCTCTAGAAGAATCATAATTTTTCCAAACTCCACTTTCCGCTCCGTTAGAAAAATATCCAGTTTTTACAACGGTTTCTACATTACATGGTGATTCTGTTATAGAAGCTGTTCCTGGGAAAAATCCTAAGTTAAACTCTTCAAAATATCCATCTTTAACTATATCCTCATAAGATTTTATTTTTTCACTTTTTCTTTTTCCATAAAAAATCTCTTTTATTCCAAAATATTTAAGCGGATCTTCATACCAACGAATCCCATCTTGAGAAGTTTTTCCAGGAGAATAATTTTGAAATACAACAAAGATATCTTTATTGTCAGAACTTTTTAAAGAGTATAGATTTAACTCCTTATTTTCCAACTTTGCATCTAAAAGATTTAAATCTTTAAATTGTGTCAGTGACTCTCTAGCTTTATAGTATTCATAACCACTCTGAGGATTAATCACTTTATCATATATCGAATAATTCCTTTTATAATGAGTATAGTTTACAACTTTTTCTAAAATAGAGTCCTTATAAGTTTTAATTTGTGATACTTCACCATTTTCTTCAAAATATTTTATCTCCTCTATTTCATTTTTAGAATTATAAGTAGTTGAAGAAAATATATGAAGTTCTTCAGATCTTCTATAAAAAATATCTTTTCTAATTAATATTCCATTAGCAAAATACTTTTTAATAGGTAGATAACGCTTTAGCTCCTCTGAATACTCATAAGAGTTCCAAATTCCAGTTTTACTATTCTTTTTGTAGTCTCCGTTTTCATATTCATTAAAATATTTTCCATTTTTTATAATACTATTCTCTAATATCTCTCCTTGAAAAACTTCTTCCAAAGTTATCAATCCCAATCTTTGAATCTGAAAAAGAAAATAGTAATTTCCATCACTAAATATTATACTGTTTCCAATATTTTTTATGAAATTCAATTTATCAAGTGAATAAATTTTAAAATATTTCTGGAGATTAAACTTTTCATAATCTTGAGGAATAAGTTCATATTGATAAAGATAAGCTTTGCTATTATATTCATCTTTTCCCATCCTTTTTGAAACATCCCAAATGTTATAATCATTAAAATTTACAACTTTATAATAAGGCACTAACTGCTCCAGTTCTTTTTTAGCTAAACTAGCATTAAAATTTTGAACATTTTCGATTTTTTTATTTAATTTTTGAGAAGTAGCAATATTAAGCGTTTTAAAAAAATCTATCGCTTCCTCTTCTTCATATCCATTCTCATTCATGTATAGATTTCCTAGCGAATATCCTTCTAAAGAATTTTTATTATTTTCATTATAAATTATAAATATCTCTTTAATATTATCTTTATTAATATCATATAAAAAAACACTTTTAATCTCTTTTTTTATATTTAAAGTATCTAA
>NZ_KI518064.1 GCF_000479045.1 Cetobacterium somerae ATCC BAA-474 | reverse complement strand
TTTACTGTTGTCGTTCCATCTGTAAACCATACACCTATATTATGAGCTATATCATATAAAGTGTATCCTGGATTACTATTTATTCCTGCTGAAGTCCATGTTAAAGTGTTTATATTTCTAGGTAATCCACTTGGTGATCTTGTTGTTCCATCTAAAACATATGTTCCTACTCCATTTGTGCCACCCTTTGCTATTGGATTAGATAATTCAAATGAACTATTATAATCTTCTCCAACTATATTTAATGTTATACTTCCAAATGTTATATCATCATAAAATGGTTTTACATTATACAAAGTACTACTTACGCCTAGTCTAAATAATGAAGCTCCTGCATTCACATACATTTCTCCCGGCTTTGGCACTGCTGTATCACTTGATGGAAAGCTAGGTGAATTAGCTGTATAGTTACCACTAAAAACTCTTAAAACTCTTATTGTATAATCTCTTGGATTTTTATTAGAGCTATCTTCATTTGGTCCTGTTCCCATCTGTGTTTGTACTACTATTGTTTTCATATTAGTCAGATCTCTTAAATACATTACTTGAGTAAATGTAGAATTTGTAGTTCCACCAAAAAATCTTAAACCAGAATTTACTCCTATTTCTGTCATCTCTGAATTTTGATCATTTAATTTTACAGTTCCTATTTTAATGGGATCTTTATTAGTAGGTTTTATATTTTTAACTATAACATTATTTGATGCTGCATATCTTTTTAATGTGGC
>NZ_KI518063.1 GCF_000479045.1 Cetobacterium somerae ATCC BAA-474 | reverse complement strand
GAATTACTTATAGATTTTAAAATTAAAAGCTGTAGACAAAGGCGTCTACAGCTTTTTACTTTAGAATTATTTCTCTATTTATTTAATTTATATATTTTTTTAGAAATAATATTTCCGATGACTTCAACATTTTTCTGATTAGATGTTGGATTAACTACACAGCTCATAACTTTCTCACCGTTATTAATATAAATTTCAGCAACACATTTATCAACTATAATTCTTAGAGTACATTCTTTTTCTCCATCTATTTGACATTCACGAATAGTTCCAAAAGTTTCTAAAGGTTTAAATCCATTTATTACATTTTCTCTGTTTAAAATTAATTTTTTATCAAATGATGAGTATGTCAAACTTAATCCGTTATTATTATCTTTAAAAAGAAGAATTTTAAAGTTATCTAAATTTTTGAAAGTAACTTCAAAATCAAAAGTATTGGAGGTGCTTTTTAATTGAGAAAATTCCACAAGTTCTTCAATTCTATATTTTTTAAGCTCTTCTACAGGATACATATATACTTTTCCATTTTTTATTTTTATCTCTCTAGGCAAAGTCATTAATCCTGTCCAATTTTCATTAGGAAGGGGAGCATGATTAACTAACCATCCTATTAGAATTCTTCTTTTATTACAGTCTAAAAAAGTTTGAGGAGCATAAAATTCAAAGCCATAATCTAATCTTTCAAATGAATTATGTTTAAACTCACCATTTTCATAATTAAATTTTCCTGTGTAATACCCCGAAATACTTACTTGTCCATCTTTTCCTATACCCTCAGGACTAAATAAAAGAATATCAGTATCATCTATTTCAAATAAATCTGGACATTCCCACATATATCCCATATTTTCTTCTTTTATTATACTTAATAATTGCCATGTTTTCATATCTTTGGATTTATAGATTAGAATTCTTCCCTGATAATCTTCTTTAGCACCAATTGCTAAATACCATATACCATCTTTTCTCCACACTTTTGGATCTCTTACATGAGATCGGCAATATGATTTAGGAAGTTCTAACGATAATTTTTGTATTTTTTTAAAGTTTATTCCGTCTATACTTTTTGCTAAAATTTGAGAAGGAATTAAATCATTTGATCCAACTGTAACAATATTTCCAAATTCATTTAATTTTTTAGTTTTCATTTCCACTCCAGTATAAAAAAGAAGTAATTCATCACGCTCAACAATGGCACTTCCTGAAAAACATCCATCTATATCACCAAATACCTTGCTATCTGGATTAAGTGCGTAAGGTAGATGTTCCCAATTAAAAAGATCCTTACTTTTTGCATGACCCCAAGTCATATTTCCCCAGTAACAATTCTTAGGATTATGTTGATAAAATAAATGAAATTCACCTTTATAATATGATAGTCCATTAGGATCATTCATCCAATTAGAATCTGGCGTAAAGTGAAAATGTGGTCTTTTATTCATTAAAATTCTCCTTGTATAATTTTTATATTTTTAATTTTAATCTTTTTTAATCGTTCTTTTCTTACAAAGCATATAATAACTCCCACACAACTCCAAAGAGCTATCAAATAATTTTTTAAATTACTATAATTTTGTGTAACTATTCCAAGTTTTGAAAAAATTAAATAAAAAGAAATCATAAAAGCTACAATTCCAATAGCAACTTCATATTGAAATTTCCAAGGCGTTAGCTCTACAACATTTTTATTTTTTAAAATAAATGGTTCTTTTCTTGGAAATTTTCTTCCTATTGCTAACATCAATATACAACATAAAAGAAATAAAATAGCTAGTTGATGTAAAAAATGCAAATTAGGTTTTATAACTAGTTGTAATAATGCATATAATGAAACAAATACAATAAGAGAGATTTTAGCTGCTATAGATGGTACTTTTTTTGTTGTATATCCAATAAATATAATTGTAAAAATAGGAACACTAAAAAATCCATTTACAGTTTGTAAATATTGAAAAAGACCATTTGGAGCATTCATAATTAATGGTGCTATGAACATTGATACAAAAGCAACAATTAATCCAAAAACTTTACCTTTATTAACTATCTCTAAATCACTTTTATTCTTTCCAAATTTAGGCTTATAAATATTTAATGAAAATAATGTAGAAGCACTATTTAAAACACTATTATAACTACTTAAAACTGCCCCAAACATAACAGCAGCAAAGAATCCTAAAAAATAATTAGGCATTAAATCTCTAATTAAGTGAGAGTAAATTAAATCGGCATCACTTATTTTATCTCCATATATATGATAACCAATAATTCCAGGAATAATAACAATTAAAGGTGTTAATATCTTAAATACTCCTGCAATCATAACTCCTTTTTGTCCTTCTTTTAAATTTTTAGCTCCTAAAGCTCTTTGAATAACTCCTTGATCTGTTCCCCAATAATAAAGATTGACTAAAATCATACCTGTAAATAGAGTTGAAAAAGGTAATAAATCTCCATTAGAACCAATTGCATTAAATTTCTCTGGATGAGATTCGATAACTTTAATAACTCCTTGAAAAAAATTTCCATTACCTACATATCTAAATCCTAAAAATGGAACTGATAATCCACCAATAATAAGACCAATTCCATTTAAAGTATCTGAAAACGCTACTGCCTTCAGTCCACCAAATATAGCATATACAGCTCCTATTATTCCAATAGCCCATACCGTTATCCAAATACTTGCTGTATAAGAAATGCCTAAAAGTTCTGAAATATTAAATAATTGACTTAAAACTAGTGCACCAGCATATAATGTTGGTGGAAGGGCACTCAAAATATAACTTATTAAAAATAAATAAGTTACAAACTCCTTAACACCAGAATCAAAACGCTCTTCTAAAAATTCTGGAATTGTTGTAAGTCCTCCTTTTAAATATCTTGGCACCAGAAACATAGCCACTAAAACTAAAGTTATTCCAGAACAAACTTCCCATCCCATAACTGACATATTATTTATATAAGCTTGTGCACTCATTCCTGAGAAATTAGCTGGGCTTAAATTTGTTAACATTAAAGATCCAGCTATAAAAGGTCCTGTTAAACTTCTTCCACCTAAAAAATATCCTTCATTTGTAGTTAAATTATCACCTTTTGTTTTTAAATATGTAAACACCCCAACTAAAAATGTAAAAAATAAAAAAGATAAAACCATTAGCATTATAATTACTCCCCCTTTGTATTATTTTTATGAAAATATATGAATATATGTAAACGTTTTCATAAGTTAGAAAATAGAAAGATAAGAACTATCTTATCTTTAACCTTTATACTATTTTTTTTACCGTTGTGTCTCTTGGAATTAATCTTGGAAGTATTTTTAAATGTTTTATATCTCTACTTCCAGTTTTTATTTCTTCAACTAACCTTTCAAAAGCTAAAAAAGCAATCTCTCTAACAGGTTGAGCAACTGTTGTAATAGATAAATAATTTGTAAATGTTATATTATCAAATCCAGCAACTGCTATATCATCTGGGACTTTTATATTCTTTTCTCTAAAAAAGTTTAAAACTTCCATTGCCACAATGTCATTTCCTGTAAATATACTTGTGAAATCAAATTCTTTATGAATTTTTAAATAATTCTCTAAAGATTTAAATACAAGGTCTTTTAAATTTCCAGAGGAGTAATTATAAAAGTCTATACAATTCTCATTTTTTAAAGGAATATTTAAATTTTTTAAACATTCTTGAAATCCAAGAAATTTTTCATCTTTATTTCCAATATAACCAATTTTAATATGCCCTAAGCTAGCAAAATGTTTAGCTAAAAGTTCTCCTCCTATTTTATGATCTACCGAAACTCCTGAAAATTTTTCAGAAAGTGTTGTTATTGTTACTACTGGAATTCCATTCTCTGAAAATTTACTTAAATAACTAGCGTGAGCATTTAACGGCGATATAAGTACTCCTGCTGGATTATATTTTAAAGTATTTTCAATTAACTTTTTTTCTTTATGTTCATTTCCTTGACTATTCATAAATATAATTTCATATCCGCTTTGATATGCTTCGTCTTCAATAACACTTAAAATCTCAGAAAAATATGGATTTACAATATCTGGTAGAATAACTATGATTAAAGAACTTTTTTTACTAGATAGAGATTTAGCAGCATTATTCCCTTTATACCCTAGTTCTGCAATAACATCCAAAACTTTTTGTCTAGTATGAGGCTCAACATAGCTTGTCCCATTTATAACTCTTGATACAGTGGCTTGAGAAACTTGTGCAAGATTTGCAACATCTTTCATTTTCACCATGAAAATACCTCCTTTAAATGTAATCGTTTACTTACTGTATTATATGCTTATATTATAATACTAAAAGTTTTATATTTCAACATTTTTTATTTTTTTATGAATTTTTTTCATAAAATATATGAATTTTCAAGGTTTTTTTTAACAACAGTTTTTTAAAAAAATATTTTTGTTGAATATTTAAACTTATTGTGATATAAATGACTATATAAACATTATCAGTACAAAATATTTTTTTAAGCATTCATGAAAACGATTTCATGAAGAAAGAAAAATTAAAAGGAGATTTTTATGGATTTAAAAAAATTAAAAACAATTAATTACATGTATTGGCCCGCTATGATTCTTTTTATGGGAATTGTTTTTTACCCCTTCCTTCACGGAATACGAATATCTTTTACCAATTGGAATGGATTTTCACAAAACTATAACTATATTGGCTTAGAAAATTATAAACGACTATTTCTCGATGTAAATTTTTATATTGCTTTTAAAAATACACTTATTTATGGTTTAGGAAGCACTCTTCTCCAGCAAATTTTAGGTTTAAGCTATGCTCTTTTATTAAATCAGAAATTTAAAGGTCGAAATCTACTTCGAGCAATTATTTATTTGCCTGTACTTATTTCAGGATTAATTATGGGTTATATGTGGTACTTTATTTTTCAATATAGTGATGGAGCATTAAATGATATTTTTATCTATTTTAATTTAGATCCTAACGATTGGCTTGGAAACTCTACATATAGTGTTTGGATAATTGTTATTGTTAATACCTTACAATATTGTGGTGTTTCTATGATTATTTATTTAGCTGGTCTTCAATCTATTTCAAAATCTTATTATGAAGCTGCTATGATTGATGGTGCAACAAAAATTCAACAATTTAAATATGTTACATTTCCTCTTTTAAAACCGGCTATAATAACTAGCTTTACATTAAATTTAATTGGGGGACTAAAATTATTTGATACAATTAAAGCTTTAACTAATGGCGGACCTGGGTATGCTTCAAACTCTCTTTCAACATTGATAAATGTTTCATATTTTAGATCACAAATGGCTGGATATGCTTCTTCAATGGGGCTAGTTTTATTTATTTTTATCGTTTGTGTAACTATAATTATTCAAAAAAAATTTACTGTGAAAGAAGGTGAAATATAATGAATATTAGAAAAAATCTAAAAAAATTATTTTTTACAACTCTAGTTTTTATTTTAGGTTTTATTCATTTAATACCTATTTATATATCTTTAACTGTTGCTTTAAAAAGAAAAACTGATTTAACTTCAAGATGGTTTTTACCAAAAGATATCTATTTAGAAAACTTTTTATATGCTCTTGAAAAAGCCGAACTTCTTTTGGCTATGAAAAATAGCTTTATCATTACATTTGTATCTATAATTTTAATAACTTTACTAGGAGCTATGGCTGCTTATCCACTAGCTAGAAATAAAACTTTTACAAATAAAATTGTTTTAAATTTAATTTTAGCGGTTATGATGGTTCCACCTTTAAGTATCTTAGTTCCTCTTCTTACAATAATGACTAAAGTACACGGGGTAAATACATATTGGGGAATTATTTTAACTCTTACAACTTTTAATTTACCTTTAAGTATATTTTTATATAGTAACTTCATTCATACTATTCCAAAAGAACTTGAAGAAGCTGCTATGATTGATGGATGTAGTCAATTTAAAACATTTTATACAATTATATTTCCATTATTAAAGCCTATCACTGCTACTGTTATTATTCTAACTGGAGTAGGAATATGGAATGATTATCAATTTTCAGTTTATTTACTTCAATCTCAAAAAATGAGAGTTGTAACTTTAGCAATTTCTTCATTTTTTAGTCACTCATCTTCCAATTTAGGAGCTGCCGCTGCTGCTGCTATTATTGCCGTTCTACCAATAATAACATTATATCTTTTTTTACAAAGATATTTTATTGCCGGAATGACGAGTGGATCTATAAAATAAAAATAAGGGGTGTTTATTATGAAAAAAATTATTTTATCATTAGCTTTTTTAGTTCTATTTGCTGGTTGTGAAAAAGAGGAGGGCATTCCTCAAAAAAAACAACTAATAATTACAAGTAATTCTCATGCTCAAGAACCATCTTCAATAGCTCTACAAGAAATTATTGATGAATATAACAAAAACCAAACAGACGTAAACGTTGAATTTATTCCTGGAAGTTCTGATTATGAAGAAACAATGAAAACAAAAATGGCAACAAATTCTTTACCTGATCTTTTCGGAACTCATGGTTGGTCTATTAATAGATACAAAGAATATTTAGAACCACTAAACAATAGAGAATGGGCACAATATGTTAGCCCTGCTATCAAACCTGTTATTACTGATAATGATGAAAAATTCTATACACTGCCTTTAGATATAGATATTGTCGGGCTTCCATACAATTTAGATGTTCTTGAAAAAGCAAATGTTGATCCTAAATCTATAAAAACAACAGATGATTTTTTAGTAGCACTAGAAAAAATTAAAAATATTGGAGTTACTCCAATTTATTTAGGAGGAAAAGATTCAGCTTCTATTGGTAATATTTATGATTGGATTGTTCCAGGCTTAATAATTCTAAATAAAGATAATCCTCAAGGTGAAAACTTAAAAAATGGAATTTTTGATGAAAAATCATGGAATGAAACAGGAGAATTTATAAAAACTTTAAAAGATAAAGGATATATCAATAGGGATGCTTTAACTGGAAATGATGCTGCAAGAGCTCTTGGAACAGGAAAAGCAGCATTCTTATTCTTTGGTACTTCAATGATTAGAGAAGGATTAACATACAATCCAAATGCTAGAATGGATTTTATAGCATTACCAACTAAAGATAAAACAGAAAAATCATATTTTATAACAGGAGAAAGAATGGCAATAGGTGTTTGGAAAAATTCTCCTAATAAAAAGGAAGCTTTAGAATTTTTAGACTATTTAGCAAAGCCAGAAAATGTTTCTAAAATGGCTACAGCAAATGTTCTTCCCCCAGGATTAACTAATGCTAAAAGTGAACTTGGAAAATTTGAAAAAAGTTATGACTTAGGAAACCAATACCAATATGTAGGATTTTTTGATAGAGAATATCTTCCAAGCGGTTCGTGGGAAACACTTTGCTCTATTGGAGCTGGAATAATATCTGGGCAATTAAGTGTCGAAGAAGCAACAAAAAAAATGAAAGAAGATTTTGATAGATTAAAAAATAAATAGGAGAGTTATTATGAATATATATGTTAATTCAAATTTAGAGTTTCACTTACAAAATAATTATATTAGTTACATTATTAAAATCTTGGAAAATGGTGATTTAGGTCATCTTTATTTGGGAAAAAGATTAAATCATAAAGATAACTTTTCAAATATGCTTCAAATATTTGAACATCAAGTTCCATATACTCCTGAACAAATAGATGGTGTTTCTGGATTTGCTTTAGATAGCTTAAAACAAGAATTTCCTGGAGCTGGAACAGGTGACTATAAAGAGCCTGCATATGTAATTTTACAGGATAATGGAAGTAGAGTAACAAATTATAAATTTTTAAAGTATGAAATTTTAAATGAAAAACCACCTTTAAAAGGATTACCTCATACTTATATATTAAATAATGACGAAGTGAAGACTTTAAAAATAACCTTAAGAGATGAACTATTAAATTCAGATATTACCTTGACATATTCCATTTATAAAAATTTTCCGATTATTACTAGAAGCTCATCTATTGTTAATAATGGGGAAAAAGACTTAACTTTAGAAAGATTTTTGAGTTTTAATCTAGATATAGTTCAAAAAAATTATGAATTATTACATCTCTCTGGAGCGTGGGCTAGAGAGAGAAATATTATAACTACTCCTATAAATCAAAATAGAATAGTTATAGATAGTAAAAGAGGAGCTAGTAGTTCTAATAGTAATCCATTTATAGCTCTAAAAGAAAAAAATGCTGATGAATTTAAAGGTGAATATATTGGAATAAATTTAGTTTATAGTGGAAATTTTATTGGACAAGTTGAAAAAGATCACTATGATAATATTAGAATTAATATGGGAATTAATCCTTTTAATTTTTCTTGGATTTTAGAAAAAGGAGAGTCATTCCAAGCTCCTGAAGTTGTTATAAATTATTCTGATTCAGGATTAAATACTTTAAGTCAAAACTATCATAATTTCTATAAAAATCATCTTATTAGAGGAGTCTGGAAAGATAAAGCTAGACCTATACTAATTAATAATTGGGAAGCTACTTACTTTGATTTTAACGAAGAAAAAATTCTTCAAATAGCAAAAAAATCCAAAGAATTAGGGGTTGAGTTATTTGTTTTAGATGATGGATGGTTTGGAACAAGAAATGGAGATACATCCGGTTTAGGAGACTGGTGGAGTAATTTAGATAAATTACCAAATGGAGTGGAAGGTTTATCTAAAAAAATAAACGACTTGGGATTAAAATTTGGACTTTGGTTTGAACCTGAAATGGTAAATCCTGATAGTGAACTTTATAAAAATAATCCACATTGGGCTTTATCTGTACCTAAAAGAA
The DNA here is from genome assembly GCF_000479045.1 of Cetobacterium somerae ATCC BAA-474. Taxonomy (NCBI): domain Bacteria; kingdom Fusobacteriati; phylum Fusobacteriota; class Fusobacteriia; order Fusobacteriales; family Fusobacteriaceae; genus Cetobacterium; species Cetobacterium somerae. Next base: position 14,795 of record NZ_KI518063.1, on the reverse strand, counting down.
AACCTACTTTAAGTAGAAATCAATTAACTTTAGATTTAGGAAGAAGTGATGTTAGAGAATATTTATATGAAAAAATATCTACAATTTTAAAAAACTCTAAAATATCTTATATTAAATGGGATATGAATAGAAATATGACAGATATTTGGTCTGGTGTTTTAGAAGCTAAAAGACAAGGCGAAGTTGCTCATAGATATATATTAGGAGTTTATGAATTAATGGATAAATTAACAAGTGAATTTCCAAATATATTATTTGAATCTTGTGCTGGTGGTGGAAATAGATTTGATCCAGGTATGCTTTATTATATGCCACAAATCTGGACAAGTGATAATACTGATGCTATCGAAAGATTAAAAATTCAATATGGAACGTCTATAGTATATCCTATATCATCTATGGGTGCTCATGTATCAGCAGTTCCTAACCATCAAACTGGAAGAATTACATCTATTAAAACAAGAGCCAATGTTGCCTTTTTTGGAGCTTTTGGATATGAATTAGATTTAAATAAAATTACCTTAAAGGAAGCTGAAGAGGTAAAAAAACAAATCGAATTCTTTAAAGAAAATAGAAGATTATTACAATTTGGAACTTTTTATAGAATTGAATCACCTTTTGAAAATGGTTTTCAAAAAACATCTTGGGCAGTTATAAATGAAGACAAAAGTGAAGCAATTATAGGAGTTTATAGAGTATTATCTATCCCTAATCCAAATTTTGACTATATAACTATTCCTGGTTTAAATCCAAACTTTAAATATAAAATTACAGATGAAGATATTTTAGGTGAAGAATTTTTTGGAGATGAACTTGCAAACTCAGGAATTAAATTTAGAAAAATTGGACTAGATGTACATGATTTTAACTCTCTAGAAAAACTGGGAGATTTTAGAAGTAAATTATTTAAAATATCTAAAATAAATCCTTAATATTTTATAAATAGCTCAAATTCTTTAATTTAAAGAATTTGAGCTATTTTCATTTATCTTTTAACAAAGATATATTAATTTAAAATATATCTACATTCAAATATAAAGCTTGGAAAATTCTTCTTCAGAAATAGGTTTTCCTATAAAGTATCCTTGAACTAAATCCACGCTTATTTTTTTTAAAAACTCTAACTCTTCAAAAGTTTCTACTCCTTCAGCTGTTATAATACTTTCTCTATTTTTTAACAAATTAACAATCCCTTTATACATCTTCTTTTCTTTTTCTTGACTTATATTTCTTAATAAATTTCTGTCAATTTTAACATCTTGTATTTGTGTTTTTATCAGATTTTCTACGTTAGAGCTTCCAATTGGAAAATCATCCATTACTACTCTAATCCCTAATTTATAAAGTAATGAAATTGTCGTATTAAAATCTTCATAATCAAAATTTCCTCTTTCAACCAATTCAATCATCAAATTTTTACTACCTTTCAATAAATGTAATCTATTTATAAACTCATTTCTTAGTATTGTTTTAAAAGACACATTTATAGCTAATTTTATATCGGATTTTTTTAAATACTTTTCTACTTTTTTTAATACTAAAAAATCTAAAAGGTGTATCTTATCCATTGTTTCCAATTGCTCTATTATTTCTATAGTGGATATATTTTTTGAAGCAAATCTAGATAAAACTTCGTAGCTTACTATTTTATTTTTTTCTAATGAATAAACCGGTTGAAAAACTATAGTTAATATTTTTTCTAGCTCTTCTTCAGAAATTTCATTAGATACTATTTTTTTTATATTTTTCATATACCTTCAATCTCCCATTTTTTAGAAAATTATTCTAAAACTTATTAAGCTACGATATATTATTAGCTATTATAATTTTATTCTTTTCTCTTAATTTTTTCTTTAATATTTCTGATAATTTTCTTAAGTAATCATTTTCCATTCTTAAAAACTCTATTTCTTCTTCTAAACTATCAAAAGAATACTCTTCACTGAATATTTTTGAGCTTGAATTTCCCCTCATTTCAAACTTAAAAGCTTCTTCCCCTTTTTCCTTATACTTTTTTACCCACTCGTAAACTTGAGTTTTTGAAGCAATTTGAAACTCTTTAGCTATTTCAGTTAAAGACGTATTTCCTTCTAAATATTTTCTTACAACTTTTATTTTAAAATTTTTTGAATATTTCTTATTTATTCTTACCATTTGTTTCTCCTATTCAATATATCATTCATAAAAATTAACTTAATTTCTAATAGCTATTTTATATGTATTAAAATTTGAACAGTTTTCTCATATTTTCCTGGTTTAGCAGCTTTTATACTCTCTTTTGGAATTGTTCCTTCTAAAGGTAAAATCACTTTTTGTCCTTTACCATCGTTTAATATCTCTTTTTTTATTTTATTCTGTTTCAAATTTAAATTTACAACCTTAAGTCTAGATGGTACTTCATCATCTAGGTATAAAGTATTTGGTTCAGGGCTAGCAGTTGAAATATCTAAAGAATAAGTTGGATTTATTATCGAATCGTTATAATATAATTCTATATTTGTTTCCTTTATCTTATCTTCAGGATTTCCAATTTTATATATTTTTCCAAAATCTAAAACTCCTATAGAAGCTACAAAAAACTCTGGTATTTTAAATAAAATATCATATTCACAAGTTACTGAATTTAAATTTTCACTATCTTTATAAATTAATTTTACTTGATCAAATTTATTATTATTTTTCCAATATAAGGGTGCTATTATTAAATTATTTTCCTTATCCTTTATAACTTTTAAAATGGTTCCTCTTTCTAAAATGATTTTCTCATTATCAAGTAATTTTAAATTAGTTCCATTTATAAAAATCTCTTCATTTACCTTAGGGGCTCTTGGAGCAAGACCAGAAATTATTTTAAAATCTAAGACCTCATTAGGATACTTTACCTTATGATCTGGCATTAGAATAATAGGATTGCTTTGACCTGGATTATATCTTGAACTTATACTAAATTCTCCAATCCCATTTTCTATATTAATCTCATTTTTATATGTATTTATTTTTAATCTATATATTCTACGAACATCTCCTGAAGGATCAATATGTTCCACAACTATATTATGAAAATCTGTTCCTTTTATACTATGTAAAGACATTTCAGTTCCATCATTAGTATAATTTAAAGTCAAATAAGCACTACTTGAATTTTTTTGAATTAAAATATTGGATAAAACTCCTTTACCGAATTCATCAGTTTTCAACGTATGTTGAGTTCCATTTTCTAATTTTAATCTTATTGTATGCTCATAGTTGAGATTTTTCATAATCCCTTTTTCTACTAAAGGAATTACAGTTTCTGGAGTTTCAATAGAATCATCTAACTTAAACTTAATAGGTGTATCATTTATATAATTTGATTTAAATCCTATCTCTCCACTTTTAATTATTTTATCTTTTTTAATAATAATTGATGGAAAATCTATATACTTAACTTTATTTACATTTGCAACACTATTACTATTATTTGGTAAGTAAAAAAGTGTTTCATTCAATGATGATGGTCTCGGAGAGTTTCTTGAATGAACAAAAGCTATTTTTTCATTTTTAGATATAAGCGGAATTTCTACTTTGTCTCCTGGTATAGTTCTAGAATACTCTATCATTTTTTTTACACTATCAGTTTTTATTGTATATTTCAATCCGCTACTAACTCTTTCTTTACCTGAGGTTGTCACTCCATTTTCTTCTATAGAAAATGCTCCCACCCCCAACACTTTTTTATTTGAAGTCGATTGAATATATGGATAAATATTTTTTAGTCCATCCTCTGTTGCATTATCAACTTTATATTTTATCAATTCAGGAGAAGCTAAAATACTAGTTCTATCTGGTAACGAATACACTAAACTTAACTCTTTTCTATTTGAATCCGGTTGTTTTCCTCCAATCCTTCTCCAATCTTCATTAACAGTATTTACTAAAGCTATTGTTGGAAAAATATTAGATGTACCACGTTCTCCACTAGTTTGTTGAAGAGCAAGCATTCCTAAAAAATCAAATCCTATTTCATCTTCATTATTAATATTAACTGTATCTAAAATTTCTAGTTTTTGTATAGTAGAAGTACTTGACATATATGGAAAATTACTATCTTCCTCTTGTAATGATGCCCAAGTTATGTCTAAAGCATCTGCAATAGTGTATTCAACATCTCCATAACCTGTTGCTAATTTAATTGAAATTTTTACATTTTCGAAACTATATTTTTCATTTTCTACTGGAGTTTTTTCATTTGTAAGTAAGTATTTCAATTCTGATACTTCATCTGGACTGGATAAGTATGTTCTATCTCCACTAAAACGAATTTTTCCCTCAATACCATTATTTTCTAATACTACTTCTGGAACTTCTATTCTAACACCTTTTGCATCCCATAAAGTTTTTGTAATCTCCTTACAATAATTCTGAAGTTTTAAATTTCCCAAATTTATATATTTTTCATTTATTTTTACTTTAATTTCTAGTCTTTTTTTTCCATCAACTACTTTTACATTATTTAGCAAAGTAGAACTTAATTTTGCTAAATATACTTCTGGATTAAATTCATTTAATTTTATATTATAATTATCTTCGATAATTATTCTACCAAATGCATTTTTATGTCTTAATGTGACTACATCTTCACCTGCTGATAAATTCCATTGCTTAATTCCAAAAGAAATCTCTGATGCAACTCCTTTTTTTAAAATATACATATTTCCTTTTGTAGAACCATTAGTAGATGTTAATAAAACTGTTTCACTTAAATGTCCTACTGTGGTTGTTGTAATCTCTTTTATCAACTTATTATTTAATAAAACCTCAATTTTATGCTGCTCCTCTATAATACTATATCCCTGCCATCCAGGTGTCATATTTGTTATATTTAAACTTGCAGGATGATTTAGACTCGATAACATTGCATTTGGAAGCTTCAATCCATTGCTTTCTATGTCAAAAGTTCCAACTGTTGCTCCATCAGTTTTAGGAACTGGATTAAGAAAATTTAGATTTACATTGTTTCGCTTAATACCATCATTAATAATTACATATACTTTAGGAAAAGCTATTTTTTTAGCTATATGTTCTCCTGAAGAACTAAATTTTGGAGAATTTGAACTTTGAATTCCTTTTACTATTGAAAATTTATTTAAATCACTATTTTGCCAAGGTATTAAGATTCGTTCACTCTTAAGTTTATTTTTAGCCTCTGCATATTTTACAATTTTTTCTAAATTATCTTTTGAAAAGTCAATTTCAAAATTAACTTTTACTTTATTTTCACTTCCATCTCCAGTCCCAAGAGGAGTATAACCACCTACAGCTATATTTTTTTTACTCATTTCTCCTCTTTTGTATAAGAAAAACTTTTCTTTTCCTTGATGTGGAGTTTCTTTTATATTTATTGGAACAATTATATCTTCTTTTGAATTTTCTTCTTTTAACTCTAAAATTCCTATAGGAGTTATACTTACAGGATTAAGTGGTACGTTTGTAGAAAATTCCCATCCTTCAAAAGCATCAACTCCAATTACTGGAAATATGGATTCATCTTTTAAATTTTGACTTACATTTATCCAGATTTCAGGTATCTCAACTTTAATTTCTCCATTAGAATCCTTTATAATTAATATATCCTTAATATCAGATGTTACTCTAAAATCTGGCTCTTTTATCTCTGAATCAAAATTTAAATTCATATAATAGTCTCTTCTAATTATTTTTATCGGAGAGCTTGGATCATAATGAGAAACTGGAATTTTTATAGTTTTTCCAGAAACATTATCAAGGCTTAAAATTTTAAATACTGGATAATGATTTACATATTGACAACTTAAATATATTTTCCCTGTTTTATCATTTGTATAAAACTCTTTTTTCACTTCTTCACTATTTCCATTTTCATCCAATGATATCCAACCAGTTCCTTCTGTATTATATCCAAATAAATAAAAGCTTTCGTATAATAAAGATTTCATTCTCTTATTTTCTGTAGACTTAATATTTATACCTTTTGCTAAATTAGTATTTTCAGTAAGATTAATAGGTTGATTTAAATCAAAATCATTAGATATAAATACATCTATAGTTTCAGAAATAAGATTTTTTCTAACTTTAATTTCTGGATAATTGTAATTATATACTTTCTTCTCAATTGTTTCTAAACTATCTGAAGCTGGAATAAAATATCCACTTTCATTCTTTTCTCCAAGTACAAGATTTATTTGTTCTAAACCTAATGGTTTAAAAATAATCTCTCTCGATCCATATTTTCGTATTTTTTCCATTAATCCCATAGTAGATTCTAAATTTATTGGCCTTGCTTTAACTTTTCCTTTAATCCATTCATGTTTATTATAATTTTCTTTTATTCCAAAACTTCCTAAAACACTATAGTTCTCTATAGAACCTCTAGTTATGATAGCATCTGATCCAGGATTTGTTTCGATTTCATCTATATAAACATTCATATCAATATCACCTAAAGCACTTAAATATTTTACAGTTACCATCTCTTTTTCAATTCCATGGGGGGAAGTTAAACTATTCCATCCCCAACCTTTTTCGCTATTCATAGGTGCTTTTGGTCCCAATGCTATAATAGGAAACACTGTTTTATCTTCATTATTAGTCTCTGTACCTAAATTTTGCCAATTTTCAATAGTAGCTAATGTATACACATTATCTTCATTTAAAGTTTCACTATCTTCTATTACTATTTGGTTAATATTAACTCTTCTATCTAAATATGTTGGAATAATTTTTTTAGGAAGTTTTTCAACTAAAATTTTAGGTAAAGAATTTTTTACTATATCATTCTCCTTAGATTTTCTACTCGGAAGATAGCAATTTTGACCATAATTTTCAAAATCTCCTGGAGATAAAGAGTACGTGTAGTTTTCATCATAACTTAAAGGTATAATCTTTGCTTCATTTGTTTCATTTACTAAACTCTTTAAAATTTCAGCTAAATTTTTACCTAAAATATAGAACCCAATTTTTGTATTTATTTTATTTGTGACAGGATTTACAACTCCTGCCCCCACAGCAGTATAAAATGTCTCTGAAGATGGTTTTTCTAATGCTGATCCTGCGGTTACAATATGTCTATAACTAAAATCTGTTATATCTGGTATTAAATTCATAACTCCTGTTGCTGTAGAAGAATTTAAATTGACTCGATATGGTTGCTTTAATTTCTGTTCAAAATATCCTCCATTATTTACTTCATTTCCTAAATAAATAGCAGGAAAGAGATTCATTCCTGATAATGATTTTTTTAGTGCTAAACTTATATTTTTAGGAGTATAAAAGCTATATATTTTATCTGGATATTTAGCTGTCCCATCACTGTTAAACTCATCTTTTACAAGGGATTCTCTTATTAAAATATCATTATCAGCTGGATTATTGTATTCAAAATACTCTTTTAAGTCCACTTCTATTGAACTGCCTTTATTTATATTTAAATAATGAATTTTTTTGATATTTCCATCTAAATCTTTATGAATAATTTTAAAACGATAACTTTCTTTGTTAGAATAGTGAATTTGTAGATTAAACTCTCCTGATGGAACAAAAGTTAATGATACTTGTCCTGATGGATTTCTAATCTCTTTCCAATCTTGAGAATTCTTTTCTCTTCTAATCTCTCTTTTTTCTGAACTTCCAGAACCTTCATCGTAGAGTTCTGTTATACTCCCACTTTCATTTGTTAAAATACCATTTATAAACCCATTATTAAAATCATGTTTTTTTACATTGATATCTGGATATGGCTCTGGTATAGATCCTACCCATCTTGAATTAAGAGGAGTTCCATTTGAATCAAAATAAATTACTCTACCATAATCACTAAATCCGTTATTATAATAAACTGTAACTTCTCTCTCTTCAATTGCTACATTATTTTCAAGAATTTTTATATCACCTTTAAAAATTTTAATAATGTTTTTAGTATTTTTATCTAAAACTCCAATGTATATTTCTGATGGAAGTTCCTCTTTTGATATATCAATTCGAAGCTTTTTAAATCCATTTACTTCAATAACCTTATATTCAAACTTTGACCTTGCTAACTCTCTATTTTTATAATTTCTAGTTTTTTTACCACCACTAGTTACTTCTGAAGTTGCTTCTATAGAATCACTAATAAATAACTCGTAGTTATTAACATCTATATCTCTCAATTTTTTTGCTGATTTATAATTAGAAAAATCTATATAAAGAGCTTTTTCACTTGAAATAAAATATATATTATCCAATATTTCACTTTTAATCTTTGTAACCTCTATATTTAGTTCTGCAGGCTTTGTTCTTCTCGGTAGCGCCTCTATTTGCTCTAACTCTGGTGCTATTTTTTCTGGTAAATCTGGTGAATTACTACTTCCTATAACTCCTGAAAATAGAATTGAAAATATTATAATAAAAAAGAGCTTGTGGAAACTCTTTAACCTTTTGCTCATAGCCCTCCCCCCACATTTTTATTTGGCATCTCATCTGGAAATACTGGTAAAATTTGTGGCTTATCTGCTAAATTTTCATTATCAGGTGTTGGCTCTACTGGTTTTGTATTTACATTGACCAGCGAATATACTCCCATAATTATGGGTAGTTGTCCAACATACTCTCCCTCTATAACTTCAATACTTTCACCTCTATCTAATTCACGTCTATCTAAAATAGCGTAGAATTTAACTAACTCTCTTTCGTTTTCAAGTATTATCTCATTTTGTTTTCTATCCATTCCAACTTTTTCAACTTTTACCCATTTTTTTCTATTTGTCATATTAATAAAATTTGGAAATTTAAAGGTAATTCTCTTTCCTAAATCTTTTTCTTTATCAGTTGTATAAATCTCCACATGAGATACAGCTACAACTTGATTAGGACCAACCTCTGTATGATTTATATCTCGAAACCTAAGAGGTTCAACTATTTTTACTTTTATCTCACTAAAACTCATTGAAAAGATAGTCATAAAGACTATCAGAACTATATTTTTTTTCATGACTATCTCCTCTCATTTAATTCAACAGTTATGTAAACCTTTTTTTTATGTACACCCTCTCGAGTTATATTTTTACCATCTATAAATAAATAGTTATCAGTAACTAGCTTTTTATTAATATACTTTGGAGAGTATATAAACGTGTCTAAAATCCCGTCACCATCTATATCTATCTCAGTTTCACTATAATTTAAAATATAAAAGTTTTGTTTATCTGGCTCTTTATTCATCTCTAGTTCAAATGGTATTGTCAATTGTTGATTATCAACAACTAAAGCTTTAATATCTACATCTGTTATAATTTCTAGAGGTACAACCGCTTTAACTTTTGTGTCTAAATGTATTGTATATGAATCTTCTAGTTTCCACTTTACCTCTTCTCCATTTCCACCTGTTGTAGACTCTTCACTAGGTAAAGCTGGAATAAGAGGTATAGCTGGTAAAAGATTTGGCTGATTTTCGTAGTCCTCTGGTAAAAGAGGCAAGGTAGTTGGTATATGAACCAACTCACTTGCCAATATATTACAACTTAGAAGGGCTAGTATTAGAACTAATAACTTTTTCATACTTTCCTCCCTCACTTAAGAATATCTGCTTAAGTGTTAATCTATCTCTATCTAAGTGGATAATAAATCTATTCTCTCTATCATCATAGTATCCCAACACCACATTTTCAGCGATTTTTTTGGCTTTATTATCCACACCTATATACTCAACTTGTAGCATATATTTTCTAGCATATAATCCACTAACTTCAAATGTTCCATCACTTTCTGGATTTAAATACTCTATTAATTTTCCTTTTTCATCTAAAACTTTAATAAGTATATTTTCAAATAATCCTTCTTTTTCTTTATCTTTTAGATTTAAACTTTTATCCACTTGAATCTCACCAACTATAGTAACCATTGGTTTTATAGGAATGTGAGCTGTTACTGTTCCAACTTGTTGGCCTAGTATTTTTATCTTTGTATCTCCAATTGTATATGATGGTTTTCTAATTGTTGGTTTCATATCATAAACTATTTTATTTGGAACTCCAAAGAACATAGCTTCTCCATTTTCATCTGTATCTATCTCTTGATCTCCAATTTTTACAGCTACATAGTCTACCCTTTCTTCATCAGCATCCATAACTCCATTGTCATTTTTGTCTAAGAAAGTTACAACTTTAACTCTTGTACTATCCATACTTTCTAATGGTTTTCTGATATTTTTTAAATCCACAACTCTATTTATACCAGCAGAGTATCTTTGAGCACCACTTTCATCAAAGTTAACTTCACTTCTAAACCAGTTATCATAATCTAAAGTAAATCTAAATGTAAACTTCTCTTTATACGAATCTGAATATCCAAATTCCAATGAATAATCAAATATACTAAAGATGTTTTTATTTGTAAGCTTTAAAGTTGTTTCTAAATCTTTTCCATCCTCTAACCAGTAGTTTGTAAGTTGTACATTATACTTTTTAAATCCATTGTAATACATATTAACTTCATAACTATCCTCTTGATTTAAGGACTTATTGTAATCTAGAGAAAGTAGAAAATCTTTCCAACCTTTGCTAATATTTAATCCAACGCTTTCGTCATTGTCATCATCTTGATCTATATTGTATTTTGTTTTACTCCACTCATAATTAATTTGGAAAATCCCTGTTGGATTGTATGTTATAGAGTAATTTTCATCTGATTTCTCATCAAAATACTTTCCATAGTGTGCTCTATCAACTATAAATCTAAAATCTTTTATATCTATTTGAAATGTTCCATCGTATGAATATCTATCTTTATTACTAACTCCCTCGTCATTAACTACACTTGTATTTAGTGCTCGTTCTGTTCCTAGAACTAAAGTGTATGGAAATCTATAAATATAGTTACTGTATACAACCTCTCCTCTAACGTGTTCTAAATACTCAATTCGATTGTCTCCAACGTCCTCTGGTTCATGAACATACCCTAATCCTAAAGTAAGATTTTGAGTGATACCATGATATAGATTAGCATTTATTGAATATCTATCATATTGATCCATTTCACGGAAAGAGATATCATACTCTGTTTCTCCCCTGTTTTGTTGGAAGTAGTTTGCAGCAGTATCTATGTCTATTGTGTATATTCTTCCATCTGGTTGATAAACTCTTAAAGTATAACGTCTGTTCTCTTGAATCTCTGAGTTATCAAACTCCACTGTTCCATCAACAGCATCTTTAACTTCAATTGGAAATCCTAAGTACAATAACTCTACTCTACTTCCAATTGGCACAGTTTCTTGAATTACATAGTTTTTACCTTTAATGTAATAACCACGCTCTTTTCTAAAGCTTGCTGCCCACTCTCTAGCTCCTCCGCTACCATTATTTTCAAGTTTTAAAGAGTGGTTTTTATAAACATCAGGATAGTATAAGCTTATATTTCCAAGTTCATTGTTTCTCACATCATAAGCTGCTGTGAACTCTCCGTAAAGTAGTGGTCCTTGATATTCTAAATTTCCTGTCCAATCAGTTTCCATTTTCCTATCTTCAGAATCTTTTCCAGCCTTACTTAAAACTCCTTGAAAATCAAAACGCATATATCCCACATCAAATAGAGTACGCTCACTTGTAAACATAAGTTCCCCAGCGTTCTCAGCATCTATTAATCCATCTTTAACATTTGCTAAATATGCTTCTATCTCTGCTGATGTTTCAAAACTAAGTCTCATTGAAACACTTGAGTTTTCTTGATCTAAGTATAACTCTCTTAAAAGTAGTTCTTTAAACTTTTCACTCTCTACAAAGAAATCACTTTGCTCGACTATAACATAGGGATCACTTGGTTTTAATATAATCTCTCTAACATCTGTTCCTAAAGTTGCTTTTAAAATCTCACTTTGTATAGCATAGTCCTTAAATCCTATTGCATTAAATAGATTTACAACAGGAAGGTATGTTTTATTATCTTGAACTATAACTGGGTAAACATCACTAACTTTTGCTCCATTAACTTTTAAATTGAAAAAGTTTTCTCTCTCTTGAACTCCTTCAAGTTCGTTCAAAAAAATTTGATACTCTTCATCTGTTATCATATTTAAACTTTTTAACTCTTTTAATTCATCCAAAGTAAATTCTGATGAATAACTTAATAATGTAGAACATAAAAATGCCAATAGATATATTACTAATTTTAATTTCAAGACTACACCCCCTCTAGCTATTTTATTTTTTCTTCATATAAAACTTTTTTGCTTAGAGAATCTTTAATTATTAATGTATTGTACTTAGAAAAATTCTTTATTAAATCTTTATCATGTTTTGTTAATTTTTGATTTAACTTAGAAGCTGTAACTTTTTCTCCTTTTAACAGTCTTAAATCTCCAACATAAACAGAATTTTTTCCTTTGCTTTCGGCTAAATAAAAATCCAAAGTCCCTCTTCTTTCTCCAACATTGGCTATTAATCCATGAAAATTTAGGTTATCCTCATCTAAAGTAGTACTAAAATCTTTTAAAAATATTTTAGGATTTAAATTACCAACATATCCTGCTAAATCCATTTTTAGATGTGTTAAGATTTGTACTGTAGATGTCTCATTTGAATTTACTTTTGGAAGTGCTATCTCTTTAACTCCAACAGTTACTAAATACTCTCCCCTTGGAGCACCTTTTGGAGCTTTTACAAAAACTTTAAATTTTCCACTACGCCCAGGTTTTAAAGTAACTGTTGTAGGAAATATCTCTATCCAGTTTTTCATAGATTTTTCTATTCCTTCATCAGTTAGATAAAGTTGATATTTTAATGTGTTTCGAGTTGGATTATATAACGTGTATTCCTGTACCTCTCCCTTATCATCAATTTTTTTATCAAAAGTAACTGGATTTATATTTATATATCCAAAGATGTTAAAAGTTAAAAGAATAAAAAGAATAAAAATATTTTTCATAAAACCGCCCCCTTATTCAATAATTCTAATACTTACTTTAAAAAAAGAGAGAAGAGACTTCTCCCTAATTTTAAAATAATTATTTTGTTGTATTAGCTTTTAAAGTAACTGTTAATACTGGTCTATCCGCTTCAGCTCTATTATGATGAATACCTACTTTATTCGTCTTTGCATTTAAAGAATCTTTTGTAATTCTAGAAATTACTCTACCTATATGAACTTTATCCCCAGTAGCTACAGCATGATTATAACTTGTTAAATTACTTGCATTTGCTCCGCCTGTTAAAGATAGAGTTGATGTTAATGAAGCTGTTTTGTCTGATGTATTTGTAAGTGTTGTTACTGGATTAGTTAAAGATACATGTAAATTATTTTGATTATCAGTAATTAAATCGCTGTTTTCTATAGAACTATCCTTGTCTTCAAATCTTTGAACTTTAAAAAATTCAAATGCTACTGAATCATCAGTTGCTTTTCCTATAACCATTCTTCCATGGTCAATTACTAGTTCATCTAAAACTGTTCCCGCATCGTTAGTTATAGTAAGTCCTGTAGGTGCTTTTATTAGTTCAGCTATTACCGTTACTGGTACTGATGCTGTTTCTGTTTCTCCACTAACTGTTCCTGGATTTGTTGTTGTTGCTCCAAATGCTGCCATTGAAAGTGCCATGATTCCGAATAAAATTTTTTTCATTTTGCTACCTCCTAAATTTTCTTTTTATTTTTTATTTTTGTTCCCATATATATCAAGTTATTTGATATTAAAGTTCTTTTTTAGTAATATCCTCATATGTTGAAGAATCTCTAAGTCTAACTCCTGTTACATCATTTTTTTTCATTTTTTTCATAGTTAAAGTAATATCATCAGTTTGTCCAACTCCTATTCTACCTTTTTCAATAGATTCAGAATTTCCATCATTATGAATTATATCTACATCATACCAAACACCTCTTTTAATACTATTATTCTTAACTTTAAAAGATACAACTGCTTGTCCATCTTTATTCTCTACAACGCTTAAATTAATTATCTCTAACTTTGGCTTTAAATCTCCAACATATCCAACAACTTCCATATTTATGTTAAGCCCTATACTAGCTGCAGCTGCAGCTGTTTTTCCATCATCTTTTTTTAGTTCTGGCATAGGAACTGATTTAAAATTTAAAAATGTTGAATATTCTCCTTCTGGAGTTCCTTTAGGTGCTTTTATATATACTTTCAAAGCGCTTTGACTTTTAGGTTTAATTGTTATTATTTTAGGATTATACTCAATCCATTTATCCATATGACCATTAAACTCTCCAGTTCCTGGAAGTGCAGTTACTTTAAATCTCTGTGTTTTTAGGCTGTTATTATACATAATAAACTCTTGATATCCACCACCAGCATCAATACGCTTTTCGAAAAATGTTGGTGCAATATGAAATGGAAATACTGTCGTAAAAATTAACAAAAATGTCGAAATGAATATATTTAATTTTTGCATTTTAACTCCCCCTTAAAATTTATATTTTTTTGAATTTATATTTAATTAGAAATAAAAAAAGCACTCAATATAATACAAAGAAATCTTTGTAATACAATTAAGTGCAACTGGCTGCCATCTTACAGGCCCTCTAGCTTTGCGTCATACAGTTTCCTATACTTTGCTAATATTTAATAATTTGTTATATATCATATTACTATAGATTTTATATCTTGAAAATTTGAAAAATTTGTAAATCTTTTTTTACTTTTTTCTAATTAAAAAAAATAACTTTTTTCTAAAAAAAACAAGAAAACAGTCTTAAAAATAACCTTATTTTTCTAAATACAAACATTATAAAGTAGTGGATTATTCTTTAATTTTATCAAAGATAAATACTCAAACATACCTACAACA
>NZ_KI518062.1:805-4463 GCF_000479045.1 Cetobacterium somerae ATCC BAA-474 | reverse complement strand
AATTCAGATAAATTAACGTATAAGTTAAATCCTGAAATAGAAATAGAGTATTTATTTTATCCTAAAGGAATAAAATCTAGATATATGAGGGGAGTTATAAAATTTATAAAATATTTAAATATAATTAAAAAATTATATTTAGAAAAGGAAAGTATAATAATAGGGACAGATTATTATATTAACATAATTATTAGTTTATTAGACAAAAATACTGTGGGAATGGAACATGTAATATATGAATCAACACCTAAAAAAATTAGAAAAATAAAATTAAAAAGGTATAAAAAACTAAAAAAATTAGTAGTAGTTAATAGACACGATTATACTGCATATGAAAAAGAAAGTATATGCATAAATTATATACCTAATCCAAATTCTTTTGCTAATTTTAAAGAAGAGGTTAAAAAAGAAGCAGAAAAAAAACAAATTTTGTCGATAGGAAGACTAGAAAATGGAAAAGGATTTGAAAATTTAATAGATATATGCAGTGAAGTTTTTAAAATCAAAAAAGAATGGGAGCTTCATATATATGGGAAAGGAAGTTTAGAAACTAAATTAAAAGAATTAATAAAATTAAAAAAAATGGAAAACAATATAAAACTAAAAGGAATTAATAGAAATTTAGAAAAAGTATATCCAAATTATAAATTTTTATTATCAGCTTCAGAAATGGAATCATTTTCTTTAACATTAATTGAAGCTCAAACATTTGGGTTACCAATAATATCGTATGATTGCCCTTGGGGGCCTCGAGATATAATAAATAATACAAAAGATGGATATTTAGTAGAATGCTTTAATAAACAGGAGTTTAAAAATAAAATTATAAATCTTATAGAAAATCAAAATAAATTAAAAGAAATGTCTTTAGAAAGCATAAATAATTCGAAAATGTTTAATAATGAAAACATATATAACTATTGGAAAAAATTATTTGAGGAGTTGGATTAATGAAAGGAATCATATTAGCAGGAGGGTCTGGAACAAGATTGTATCCAGTAACAAAAGCAATCAGTAAGCAAATAACACCAATTTATGATAAGCCACTTATCTATTATCCACTGTCAGTACTTATGTTAGCAGGGATAAAAGATATCTTAGTAATATCAACCCCTAGAGATATTGGAACTTTTGAAGAGTTATTAGGTAATGGAAGTGACCTAGGTCTTAAAATAGAGTATGCTATTCAAGAATGTCCAAATGGTCTTGCAGAAGCATTTATTATAGGAGAAAACTTTATAGGGAACGATGCATGTGCATTAGTTCTTGGGGACAATATGTTCTATGGTCATGGACTTACAGGAATAGTTCGTGAAGCTGCTAAAAGAGAAACTGGAGCAACAATATTCGGTTATTATGTAAATGATCCTAAATCTTTTGGAGTAGTAGAGTTTGATGAGAATGGTAAAGCTATATCTCTGGAGGAGAAGCCGGTAATACCAAAATCTAAATTTGCGATTCCAGGACTATATTTCTATGACAACACTGTAGTGCAAAAAGCTAAAACTGTTAAGCCATCTCACAGAGGAGAGTTAGAGATAACAACACTAAATGAGATGTATCTAAATGAAGGTACATTAAATGTATTAAGCTTAGGTAGAGGAATGGCATGGCTTGATACAGGAACTCATGATGGACTTTTAGAAGCATCGAACTTTGTAAAAACAATTCAAAGTAGACAAGGTGTAATGGTAGCTTGTTTAGAAGAGATTGCCTATAAAAATGGATGGATATCTAAAGAGAAGGTAGAAGAGTTAGCAAAACCATTATTAAAATCGCATTATGGTGAGTACCTAATGAACTTAATAAAGGAGTAGTCATGAGTAAATTTAAAAGAGTTGAAACAGGAATAAAAGATTTAATAGTAATAGAGCCAACAGTATTTGGAGATAAAAGAGGATTTTTTATGGAGAGTTACTCTAAAAAAGATTTTTCTGAAATAGGAATGGATGTAGAATTTGTTCAAGACAATCACTCTAAATCTAAAAAAGGTGTATTGAGAGGGTTACACTTTCAAACGCAACATGTTCAAGGAAAACTGGTTAGAGTTACAGCTGGAGCAGTTTTAGATGTAGCAGTAGATCTTAGAAAAGATAGCCCTACTTTTGGAAAACACTATTTAGTAGAATTAAGTGCTGATAATAAAAAGATGTTTTATATTCCAGCAGGATTTGCTCATGGATTTTTAACATTAGAGGATAACACTGAGTTTCAATACAAGTGTACAGATTATTATGCACCAGAGTTCGATTCAGGAGTATTATGGAATGACACTGATATAGGAATAGATTGGAATTTTGAAAAGCATGGATTATCAGCAGATGAAATACTACTTTCTGATAAAGATAAAAAACAACAAACATTAAAAGAGTTTGTAGAGAGTGGTGTGGTAATAGGATGATACTAATTACTGGAGCTAATGGACAATTAGGATATGATTTTCAAAGAATATTTAAAGAAAGAAACCTAGATTTTATAGCAACTGATTATAAAGAGTTAGATATTACAAATATAGATGCAGTAAGAAAGTTTGTAAAAGATAAAAATATAAATCTTATTATAAACTGTGCGGCTTACAATAATGTTGATAACGCAGAAGAAGAGGCAGAGATGTGTTATAAACTAAACGCTTATGCACCAAGAGATTTAGCGTTAGTAGCTAAAGAGGTAGGGGCAGATTATATAACATATTCTACAGACTTTGTTTTTGATGGAAGTAAAAAAACTGCTTATACAGAAGAGGATATTCCTGCACCACTTTCTGTGTATTCAGAAGCTAAGGCTGAAGGAGAAAAATTAGTATTAGAGGCTTATGATAAAAGTTTTGTAGTAAGAACATCATGGGTATTTGGAATAGCTAATAATAACTTTAACAGACAAGTTATAAACTGGAGCAAATCTAGAGATATACTAGGAATAGTTGATGATCAAGTATCAGTTCCTACATACTCATATGATTTAGCATTGTGCTCTTTAAAATTACTAGAAACTAAAAAATATGGGCTATATCACCTAAGTAATAGTGGAGTAGCTTCAAAATATGATCAAGCAAAGTATGTTTTAGATTCTATTGGATGGAAAGGAATTCTGAATAGGGCTAAAAGTAGTGACTTCGTTCTTCCAGCTAAAAGAGCTGAGTACTCAAAACTTGATAGTAGCAAATTAGAAGAAGCTATAGGAGAGAAAATTCCAACTTGGGAAAGTGGGATAGATAGATTTCTAAACGAGATGAGAGAGAAGGGGGAACTGTAATGAAAACTTATTTAGTAACAGGTGGAGCAGGATTTATTGGTGCTAACTTTGTTAAATATATGCTAGAAAAGCATGGGGATATAAAGTTAGTTGTGCTAGATAAACTAACTTATGCTGGAAATCTTGGAACAATAAGAGAGGAATTAAAAAATTCTAGAGTTTCTTTTGTTAAAGGAGATATCTGTAATAGAGAACTAGTTGAAAATATATTTATGCAACATGATATCGATTATGTTGTAAACTTTGCAGCAGAGAGTCATGTAGATAGAAGTATTGAAAATCCAGGGATATTTTTAGAAACAAATATACTTGGAACACAGAATCTAATGGAAGTTGCTAAAACTTTCTGGACTGTTGGAAAAGATAATAATGGGTATCCAATCTATAAAGAGGGAAAAAAATTCCA
>NZ_KI518062.1:0-705 GCF_000479045.1 Cetobacterium somerae ATCC BAA-474 | reverse complement strand
GCTGTTGCTAAAATTGCAACTGGAAGAAAAAATCTTCAAACTTACGGAGAGAAGATGTTTACAGAAAGTACTCCGTTAGATCCAAGAAGCCCATACTCAGCATCTAAAACAGCTTCTGATATGATAGTAATGGCTTATGGAGAAACATATAAGTTTCCATTTAACATAACAAGATGTTCAAATAACTATGGTCCATATCATTTCCCAGAGAAGTTAATTCCACTGATTATCAAAAATATCTTAGCTGGAAAAAAACTTCCTGTATATGGAAAAGGAGACAATGTAAGAGACTGGTTATATGTAATGGATCACTGTAAGGGTATAGATATGGTTATATCTAATGCTAAGGCACACGAGATATATAACATTGGTGGATTTAATGAGGAGCAAAATATCAATATAGTAAAACTTACTATAGATACAATAGCTAGAATCATGAAAGAGGAACCAAAATATCAGGCGGTTTTAAGTACTGATTTAGCTAATATCAATTATGATCTGATAACTTATGTACAAGATAGATTAGGACATGATGCTAGATATGGTGCGACACGTTGCGTAGTGAAAAGCTATGCCATGTTAATGACCGCTTAAAATATTAAGGGGAAATTAATAGAGAACTGTATTTCTGAAAGATGGAATGAAGGAGTAACGTCCTGAAACGTCTTCCCTAATACTCCGATATGCGATTAGATTCTAACTAAA
>NZ_KI518061.1 GCF_000479045.1 Cetobacterium somerae ATCC BAA-474 | reverse complement strand
TCCTAAATTTTATTTATTATAATATATTATATTTTTTTTAAAAACAATCTTTTTATCTAAAAAAAAGTGAAAAAAAGTACTTTTCTATCCTTTAAATTAAGGGTAATGTGTATAAAAATTGTAAAATATTAGTTTGTGAAAAAAATAATGTTGTTTTTTGTTATAAAAAAAGTGACTAAAAGATATTTTTTATAGAAAGAAAAAATTTTATACTCAATAAGGTTAATAATATTTTTAAGGAGGGAAAAATTGAGTGTAAAGGTCAATAAAAAAGAGTATAAATTTATAAAAAACAAAACTCTTTTAGCCTTTTTAAGTGAATTGGGTATAGTAATTCCAACGTTATGTCATGATGAGAGAATTAAAAATAATGATCAAGAGTGTGGAATTTGTGTTGTAGAGGTAGATGGTAAGCTAGAGAAAGCTTGCGAAATAATATTAAAAGATAACTCTATAATACAGACTCATAGTAAATTGGTACTTAAAAAACGAAAAGAGATATTAGAAAATATAATTAAAAATCATGCGTTAGATTGTTTAGGATGTAAAAAATCAGGTGAGTGTAAGTTACAAGATTATTGTTATGAATATGAGATTCACCAAAGTAAAAATGAATTTAAAGAAATGTTGCCCATAGATAGTTCTAATCCATTTTATACAATAAATCCTAATAAATGTATAGCATGTGGAAAATGTGTAGAAATTTGTAAAAATCTTCAAGGAAGTAATATACTAGAGTTAAAAGAAGAGAATGGAAGAAAATATGTTAGTCCTATAAAAGAAGATAAGGTTAATAACACTAAGTGCATGTCTTGTGGAAATTGCGTAAGTGTGTGTCCAGTAGGAGCATTATTGCCAAAGGAAAAGGAGCAATTTAGGTTATGGGAAACAAGTAGTGTTAGAACCACTTGCTCATATTGCGGTGTAGGATGTCAAATTGATTTTTTAGTAAAAAATAACAAGATAGTTGAGGCAAAACCAGCAAACATAGCTCCAAATGATGGATTGTTATGTGTAAAAGGTAAATTTGGTTATAAATTTGTAAATCATCCAGATAGAATAAATACACCTTATATAAGAAGAGATGGTAAGTTGGAAAAAGCTTCTTGGGAAGAAGCATATAATCTTATTCAAAAAAATATGATAGAGATAAAAGAAACGTATGGTTCAGATTCTTTTGGTGGGTTAACTTCAGCAAGATGTACAAATGAGGATAACTATATTTTTCAAAAACTTTTTAGGGCGGTAATTGGAACAAATAATGTTGACCATTGCGCTCGTCTTTGACACAGTTCAACAGTTGCCGGGTTAGCAACTACGTTGGGAAGTGGAGCTATGACTAATAGTATAGAAGAAGTTGTAGACTCAAAAGTTATCTTTATAATAGGGTCAAATCCTAGAGAAAATCACCCTGTTATAGGAGCTAAAATAAAAACAGCTAAATTAAACGGCGCAAAAGTGATTGTTGCCGATCCAAGAATGATCGATTTAGCTAATGATGCAGATGTATTTTTACAATTAAATTTAGGAACAAATATCGCACTTATTAATGGGATGATTCATGTAATAATAAAAGAGAATTTATATAATAAAGAATACGTAAAGAGAAATACAGAAAATTTTGAAGAATTAGTAAAATTAGTAGAAAAATATACACCAGAATATGTAAGTAACGTATGTGGGGTATCAAAAGAGCTAATAGAAAAAGCTGCAAGAATTTATTCAAGTAACGTAGCATCAATTTTTTATGCCATGGGAATAACACAACATAAAGCTGGAACTAATGGAGTGATGAGTTTATCTAATTTAGCCTTATTATGTGGAAATATAGGGGTTAAATTTGGTGGAATTAATCCTTTAAGAGGACAGAATAATGTTCAAGGTTCTTGTGACATGGGAGGACTTCCAGATTCATATCCAGGATATCAAAAAGTCTATAATCCAAAAATTAAAGATAAATTTGAAAAAGAGTGGGATGTAGAGTTAAGTGATAAAATAGGATATACAATTCCAGAGATGATGCATAGAGCTTCACATCATGAATTAAAATGTCTTTATATAATGGGAGAAAATCCAATGGTTTCAGATCCAGATATCAATCATATAAAGCATGCTTTAGAGTCTTTAGATTTTTTAATTGTTCAAGATATATTTATGACTGAAACAGCTCAGTTAGCAGATGTTGTTTTACCAGCATTGTCTTTTGCTGAAAAAGATGGAACATTTACTAATACTGAAAGAAGAATTCAAAGAGTTAGAAAAGTTGTAGATAGAGATGGTGTAGAACCTGATTGGAAAATTATAAATAATATAATGAATATTTTAGGTTATGAGAAAGTTTATAAATCAGCGGAAGAGATAACAAAAGAAATAGCAAGAGTAACTCCTCAGTATGAAGGATTAGATTATAAAATAATTGATAAGTTGGGAATAGCTTGGCCTATAGGAGAAAATAAAAAAGGTACATCAATATTGCATATAGATAGTCCGATGAGAGGAAAGGGATTGTTTGTTCCTTCGGAACAAGAGTTATTAGGAGAAAATCAATGTAGTCAATATCCATATTTATTAACAAATGGTAGAAATTTATATCACTATCATACGAGAACTATGACTGGAAAAGTAGATGGATTAAATGAAAAATCTCCAGATTCATATATTGAGATACATCCACAAACAATGAGAAAATTAAATATAACAAATAATGAAATTATAAAAGTTATATCTAGAAGAGGAGAAATTTTAACGAGAGTAACTCCTAATGAAGGAATATTAGAAGAGCTATTCTTTATGCCTTTCCATTTTGCAGAGGGAGCTTGTAACGTATTAACTGGAGCAGATCGTATAGATGAAAAATGTGGAATTCCAGAATTAAAAGTAACAGCAGTAAGAATAGAGAAGTTAATTTAGTGGAGGAATTATGAATTTTCAAATAGAAATTGATGGAGTTTTAACAGATATAGAATCTACACAAACACTTTTAGAAAAATGCAAAGAGCTGGGTATAAATATACCCACTCTTTGTCATCATGAAGATTTGGGGTCACAAAAAGTTTGTGGAATTTGTGTTATTGAATGTAACGGAGAGCTTTTGAAATCTTGTGAAACATATCCTCAAGAGAATATGATTATAAAAACTAAAACTCCAAAAATAATTGAAAAAAGAGAAAAAATATTAAAAGATATTATGGAAAATCATCCTAATGATTGTTTAACTTGCGAAAAATCAAAAGGAGACTGTGAATTACAAAACATATCTTTTGAATATAATATAGTTAATAGAAATTTAGTAGATATAAGAAAATATGAAATAGATAATAGCTCATCAGGTATAACTAGAAATATGAATAAGTGTATTTTGTGTGAAAGATGTGTTGCTATCTGTAAAGAAGTTCAAGGATTAGGAATTTATGAAGTTATTGAAGCTGATGGAGTTAAAGAGATTGTTATAAAAGATGGAAAGTTATTAGGAGAGAGTAAATGTGTTTCTTGTGGTCAATGTATAAAGATATGTCCAGTTGGTGCTTTAACAGAAAAAAATAGTGTGACAGAGCTAAATAGACTTTTAAAAAATTCACAAAAGCATATTGTTGTTCAAATAGCGCCAGCTATAAAGCATACAATAGGAGAAGAGTTTTTTATTACACCAGGAGTAGATGTGACTTCAAAAATGGTTGGAGCTTTGAAAAAATTAGGATTTGATAAAGTTTTTAGTACAGATTTTTCAGCAGATGTAACAATAATGGAAGAAGGAACTGAGTTGATTGAAAGATTAATGAAGGGTGATAGAGAATTACCAATGTTCACTTCTTGTTGTCCAGGTTGGGTAAATTACGTAGAAAAATCATATCCAAACTTTATTAAAAATTTATCAAGTTGTAAATCTCCTCAACAAATGTTTGGTGCACTAGCAAAATCTTATTATTCAAATACATTAAATATCCCTAAAGAAGATATATATGTTGTTTCAATTATGCCATGTACTGCTAAAAAAGGTGAAAGTGAAAGAATAGAAATGCAAGAGAATGGGATTAGAGATGTTGATTTAGTTATAACAACAAGAGAGTTTGCTAAGTTAATAAAAATGAATAATATAGATTTTAATTCATTACCTGATGATTTAACGTATGATTCGTTTATGGGATTAGGATCCAGTGCAGGAAGAATTTTTGGATCTTCTGGTGGAGTTATGGAAGCAGCATTAAGAACAGTAAGTCATATTTTAACTGATGGTCAACTAAAGCAAATAGAGTTTAAAACTTTAAGAGGATTTGAAAATGTAAAATCAGCAGAGATAATTTTAGGAGAAAGAAAAATTAAAGTAGCTGTAATAAATGGTATTGGATCAGCTAAAAAAGTTTTAGATGCTATTGAAAAAAATAAAATTTATTTTGATTTTATAGAAGTAATGGCTTGTTATGGTGGATGTATAAGTGGAGGAGGAGCACCTATTCCAGATAGTTTAGAAGTTAGAAAAAGTAGAATGAAAGGGATGTATTTATTTGATTCTAATTCGACTTTAAGAAAATCTCATGAAAATATAGAGGTAATTAACCTTTATAAAAACTATTTAAAAGAACCTTGTGGACACAAAAGTCATCATATTCTACATACTACATATTCGAATAAAACAAAAATATGAAATATAAAAAAAGTGTAATTTTATTAGCTGGAGGAAAGGGAAGTAGATTAAATTATATTGATAAAAGTTTTTTAGAATTTAAAGGAAAACCATTTTTTGAAATTATAATAGAAAAACTTGGAAATTTTTCAGAGGTTATAATAATATCCAATTCTCCAGAAAAATATTTAAAGTATAATGTTAAAGTAATAAAAGATGATGTGAAAGATATTGGTCCAATAGGTGGAATTTTTACAGGATTAAAGAATGCTTTAAATGACGAGTGTTTAGTATTGTCTTGTGATACTCCATTTATAAAAAAAGAGTTTATTGAGTATTTAGGGAAAATAAAAGGAGATTACGATATTTCAGTACCTATTCATAATTTTTATAAAGAGCCTCTTTGTGCATTATATAAAAAGAATAGTTTAAAAGAAATAAGTGACTCTATTAAAAAAAGAGAATTTAAAATAGCTAAAATTTTTCAGAAATTAAATGTAAATTGGATAAATATTAATAAATTAAAAAACTCAGAAGAGATATCTAAAGGTTTTTTTAATATTAATACT